>NZ_DBFCCJ010000040.1:0-105342 GCF_048380235.1 Ventrimonas sp.
TGCTACTGCATCCTCCAGATCCAGCATGATGGAATCCGGTCTGTAGATGTACGGATCCTTGATCAGTCCCGGCTTCTGGCAGTTTAAGAACATCATGGAACGTCTCAGTCTTTTTTTATTCGGATGGCTCATTATTTAATTACACCTCCCCATGGAAGATTCTCAGTGATATCGTTGGAACGGTATACTGCGCACTCAACACGTGCCTTTAAGGTGCAGTCCAGAGCACCCTTGTCCACTACAGTCACCTTTGCGTCTTTTACATCAAGACGGTTTAAGGTCTCAAGGACAGTTGCTTTGATCTGCTTTCCAAACTGGTGAATCACACTGCTCTCGATGGAAAGCTCAACCGTGCCATTTCCCGGCTCTACGGTTACCTGGGCATCGCTGGATTCCAGAGTACCTGCCATGGCAGCTTTCTTTACTTCCATTTTCTTCCTCCTTTTGTCCGAAGACAATCAATACTTCTTCGCCGAATGTTTTTGCTATCACACACCGTTTTTTTGTTCATCCACAGTGTATCACCCGAGGTACAATCTTTCAAATACTTAAATTATTATAGTGTATATAAGCCTTCCTCTATATCTTTTTCGCTTTTGATAATTTTTATCCTATACCTCATAAATAAAAAACTTATGCCCCCTGAATGTACCGTAGGAATTGAATCCACTCCGGATTTGTGATATTATAATAAAATATTTCATGTACTTTTCAGCAAACAATACAATTACTTTCCGCAGAAAGGGAGTCTTTCTTATGAATATCAAACACGCCCAGTACATGCTGACCGTGATGCAGGAGGGCAGCATCACCGCGGCCGCAAAAAAGCTTTACATTTCCCAGCCGTCCTTAAGCCAGATGATCAAGCTGGTGGAGACCAATCTCGGCACTCCCATTTTTAACCGCTCCACGGACCCGATCACGCTGACCTATGCCGGCGAAAAATACATCGAAGCAGCAAAACAGATCCTCACGATCAACAACAACCTGCAAAAGGAGATTGACGAGATCAACCACGAGGACCACGGCTGCCTGAAGCTGGGCATACCGGTCCAGCGCGCCATGCAGGTACTTCCCTACGTGCTGCCCCGCTTTATGAAGAAGTACCCTTTTGTGGATATCGATCTGCATGAACATGGTTCGTCCATCACGGAATCTATGCTGATCGAAGGCTCCATCGACCTGGCGTGCCTGACCACCTATCCAAAGCATGAAGAACTGAGTTATACCCTGATCGAAGATGAAGACATGGTCCTTCTGACCAGCCGGAATACCGATCTTGCCAGACGGATCCCGTCCGGAACCCCCATCGAGATCACGCAGGCCCGGAATGAAAAATTTATTTCCAGCAAAGAGGGGCACAATGTCAGCATCATCCAGAAACAGCTATTTGCCACTTATGATATGCAGCCGGATATTCTTTTAAAAACCACCAGCATTGAGGTTGGCAAGCGTACTGCCATTGCCTGCGATGCAGTTATGATCTGCCCCATCAACTACATCGAAATGTCCCCGGAGCTGTATCCGTACTGCGCGGTTTATCCCATCAAGGGGATTGAGAACCAGAGAAGCTTCTATCTCTGTCATCGCAAGGACTTATACCTCACCAAATATATGCGTGACTTCATCCACATCCTGACGGAGGTGGATAAGCCCTTCCTGCATGGAACGGCATTTTCTGATACCACTGATTGATCATCGTTTGTAAATCATAAAAAAGGATTTCCCGTGTGAGCACTGCTGCATCACGGGAAATCCTTTTTTATGTTCTCATGTGTTTCTGATCGCTGTATGACAAAACCGGATCATCAATCCAGGAAGGATCGTATGGTTTTCGGGGTGCGGTAATTCCAGGTCGAAATCTTGATCCCGCTTCTGCGGCTTGCCGCATGGACAATCTGTCCGTTGCCGATATACATGGCTACATGATTGACGGTGCCTTTGCTGTTGGTGTAAAAGATCAGGTCGCCCGGGCGCATCTCGCTGGATTTGATGCTCCGTCCGGTCTTTGCCTGCTCCCTGGAAGTTCTGGGAAGACCGACACCTGCAACATGGCTTAAAACGTATTTGACAAAACCGGAACAGTCTGCTCCGGTATGCGGATCATTGCCGCCCCAGACATAACGTCCGCCCACAAACTGCAGCGCATAGTTGACTACCTGGCTGCGCATGGATGCGGTCTGGTTTGCCTTTTCCTCCAACGGGGAGAACTTGATGGCTTCACTCAGCGCATAACGTACCTCCACGTTATTATCACGGGTAGAGATATAGGCATTGTCCGCGCTCTCCCCGCTGTCTCCGTCTCCGGTATCCAGCTCGATCTCAACCCAGCCATCCAGCTGGGAGACAACCGAATAACGCTCCTCCTTGGAGATCTGGGTCCAGATCTTGGCATCAGTGTTTGGCTCTGCCCGGACGTTCAGACGGTCAGTGTTTACAATCGCCATCAGGGAGGCTGCATTCACAGCCAGATCCTTTGCCTCCTGCCCCACAGCCACATACTGGGGATCTGCCGTCACATAACCGGTAATGGAGCCAGACTTGATCTTATACCAGCCATCCAGCGTTTCCAGAATCTCGCCGGCCGCCTTGCCCGGCAGCTTACCGATGATATTCGCCTGTGAGTCGGTACTCGGTTCTTTGCGGATGTTTAAGTAATTATTGACCTTGGAAATCAGCAGATTGTCATACTGATTTAAGGCCATGGCCTTCAGATCCAGCTTTCTGGCCTCATTTAAAGCAAATCCAACCGTAACATAATCAGCGGAAATGTAACCGTCCGGGATCTTTACCCATCCATCCAGCTCCTCCTCTACCGTGTAACGTTCGTTCACCAGAGCCTGTCCCACCACATTAGCCGGATCCATAACAGGCTCCTGGCGGATATTCAGCTTTTCTGTCTGGACAATGGCCATCTTTGAGACATATTCCAGGGCCTTTGTCCTGGCTTCCTCCCCGCTGATCACATACTGATTATGAATGTAACCTTCAATTCCGCCGGAGGAAATGTGATCCCAGTCTCCTTCTCTGTCAAGGATCTCACAGGCACTGTTCTGTTCCAGCTTTCCGATGATCTTTCCGTCAGAGCCTGGTGTCTCCCGGACATTCAGGTAACCGGAAACCTGCACCAGTCCAAGGTCCTGGTAGGCATCTACCACAGCCTGCTTTTCTGCTTCCTCGATGTGAACGTCCTGGTCTCCTGCATCCCCGGCAGTTGTCTCCGCAGCTTCCTCCCCGCGTGCTTCTGCATCCGAGTCTGTCGCGATTGCTACGCCCTCGGACTTACCGGAGGAAGCCGGAAATCCGCCTTTTTTCCACAAAAATAAAACGCACAAAACCAGAAGGAGCAAAATCACGGCAATTCCTGCAATATGCAGATAATTTGCCCGTTTTCTGCGCCTTCTGGCTCTTTTGATAATCCTTGTATAGTCTTTCTTTTCTTCAGACATGGCAGTTCTCCTCATTTTTGCTGCTATTCAGTATAACATACCTTGCCTGATATTTTAAGCGATAGATGTGAAAAAAGTATTAATTTTCTATTACGTCTGTTACAGTTATTCTGTTTATTTCTGATTCTGTGCCTCTTTTGCCTTTGCGAAAGCAATGATCATGTCAGCTGTACCTTCCGGCCCCAGCACAGAGCTGTTGATGCACATGTCATAGCTTCTGGAATCGCCCCACTTCTTGCTGGAGTAGTAATTGTAGTAGCTGGAGCGCTTTTTATCTGTCTTTACCATGATGTCCTTTGCCTTGGCATCATCGACATGATACAGGTTTTTGATGCTGTTTAACTTATTTTCATCGTTACCGGTGATAAAAACAGAAACCGTATTCGGATAATCTGCCAGCGCGTAATCTGCGCAGCGTCCTACAATGACGCAGGACTCTTCGTTTGCGATCTTCTTGATGGTGTCAAACTGTGCCAGGAAGATCTTGTGGTTGATCGGCATATCCATATAAGCAGAGTTGGTATATCCGAGAGAATAGGTATCCATAACCAGAGAATACAAAAAACTGCTGGTTGGCTTCTCATCATGGGTTTCAAAAAGCTCCTCACATAATCCGCTTTCTTTTGCTGCTCTGGTAAGGAGCTCTTTGTCGTAACACTTCACGCCCAGCTTTTCTGCGATTTTCTGACCGATCATCTTACCGCCGCTTCCACACTGACGTCCAATTGTAATAACAAGATTTCCCTTCATACTATCTTCTCCTTTCAGCATGCACATGATGTAATTCTTTTATTGATTAAATTATAGCACAAATAAAGCCCAATGTATAGGAACAAAGCAATATAATTTGTCTATTTTCAGATAACTTTTTGTGATTCTTTGCGCTGCCTTTAATCCTGTTCCAGCTTTCGCAGCAGCTTCTCAAAATATTCCGGAAGCGGCGCGTGAAATTCCATATATTCTCCGGTAGACGGATGGATGATGCCAAGGACTCCGGCATGCAGTGTCTGACCCTGAAGACCGGAAAACGGAACCTTTGCAGGTCCGTAAACCTGATCTCCCAGAAGCGGATGACCGATGCTCGCCATATGAACACGGATCTGATGAGTCCGCCCGGTCTCCAGCTGGCATTCCACATAGGTAAAGCGGCGAAAGCGCTTCAGGACATGATAATGGGTGACAGCCTCCTTGCCATTCTTCTCGTTGATGCTCATCTTCTTGCGGTCCACCGGATGGCGTCCGATCGGCGCGTTCACGGTTCCATCGTCTTCTTTGATCACACCATGCACGATCGCATAGTATTTGCGGGTAATGGAATGGACCTTCAGCTGTTCTGCGATCGCATTGTGCGCTTTGTCATTCTTACACACGATCAGAACGCCGGTCGTGTCCATGTCGATCCGATGCACGATGCCCGGACGCATCACGCCGTTGATCCCGGAAAGCTCCTCCCGGCAGTGATGCATCAGACCATTTACCAGGGTTCCGGCATAGTGTCCGGCTGCCGGATGCACCACCATGCCCTTGGGCTTATTCACCAGAATGATGTCTTTGTCCTCATAAAGGATATCCAGATCCATGTCTTCGGCCGTAATTTCCGGCTCTACTGCCTCCGGCACCTCGAGACGGATCTGATCTCCCACCGAAAGCTTATAATTGCTCTTTACCGGTTTTTTGTTTACTTCAACTCCGCCGTCCTTTAACAGCTTCTGCAGATAAGAACGAGACAGATCTGCAAGCTGTCCGCTTAGATATTTGTCGATCCGCTGTCCTGCAGCAGACTCCGCAGTCAGTTCGTAGATCACCGGTGTTCCCCCTTCTTCCATTCAAAGACCGCCAGATCTTCTTCCTTGTAGAAAAAGCAGAGAAGGCACAGGAGAGCCGCGGTTGCTGTGGTCACATAGATGTCTGCCACATTAAAGATCGGGAAATCGATCAGCTTGAAGTATAAAAAATCTACCACGTAGCCCTGTGTGGTACGGTCTACCATGTTTCCAAGCGCACCTGCCGTGATCAGGATGGTGCAGATGCGAAGTCCGGTATACCGCAGGCAGCTCCATCCCGGCATGCGCCACATCACATAGATGGCCGCCGCCAGCACAACGGCTCCGATCAGGAAGAAAAAGCCCTGTTTTCCCTGCATCATGCCAAACGCAGCTCCCCGGTTTTCCGAGTACAGGAGTTCAAATACTCCGTCCAGAATCACAAACGGCGTTTTCCCTTTCAGATGTGCCACTGCCAGAAGCTTTGTGTACTGGTCAAGCAAAACCAGCACCAGGCTTAGGGCTGCCCAGGAAAGCAGATTAAATCCTTTCGTCTTCATCTGAGCCTCCCATCAGCCAGTCCAGGCACGCATCCATCTCTTCGTCCGTGACGGTACGGTCAATGAAGGCCTCACCGATCCGGTGCAGCAAAATAAATTTAATCTTGCCGGAATCCATCTTTTTATCATTTTTGGTAGCTGCGATGATCTCTTCTTTGGAAAGGCCGAAATCTGCAATAGCCACCGGAAGCCCGAACTGGAAAAATACCTCCCGGATCTGCAAAGCATCTTCCAGGGTGATCTCGCCGCGCTTTGCACTAAGGCCGGCTGCGGCCACGCTTCCGAGTGCTACACACTGTCCGTGCAGCAGCTGGAAATGCATCAGTTTTTCAATGGCATGGCCCAGGGTATGTCCAAAGTTTAAGATGCCGCGGATTCCCTGCTCTGTCGGATCCTGCTCCACCACATCGCGCTTGATGCGGCAGCTTATGAGGATCATCTGCTCGCAGACGGAAAGATTCCTCGCGAGAATCTCCTCCCGATGGGCCTGCAGCCACTCATAGTAATCTGCATCCATGATCAGCCCGTGTTTGATCACCTCACCCATACCACAGGCAAACTGCTCCTGCGTCAGGGTCTGAAGGCTTGTAACTGCCGTGTAGACCAGCTGTGGCATATGGAACGCGCCTACCATGTTCTTATAGGCGTCAAAATCCACACCGGTTTTACCGCCGATGCTGGAATCAACCTGGGACAGCAGGGTTGTCGGCACCTGAATAAAACGGATGCCGCGCAGGTACGTTGCTGCGGTAAAACCACAGAGATCTCCCACAACACCTCCGCCCAGCGCAACCAGCATGTCACTTCGGTCATAGTGGTTGCGGATCAGAAATTCATACAGATCCCGCACGGTATCCAGATTCTTGTTCTCCTCCCCAGCCGGGAACACAAAAAGATGGACCTCCCTGCAGACTGGCTCCAGCTGCCGGATCACGGTATCACTGTAGAGTTCTGCAACCGTGCTGTCTGTCACCACGCAAAGTCTTCTGTCCCGGACAGAAAGAGCTGCTACCTCCTGTCCCAGTCTGTCATAATTTTCTTCCATTACAATATCATAAATGGGTTTTCCATCCCGATGTACTGTCATGCGATCGCTCATGATGTCTGTGCTCCTTCTCTTTATGAATATAAACTCTGAATAAAGAAATACAGACAATCTTCCTCTTTTGTCCGTCGGAAAATTGTCTGTACCCTTGTCTGCCTGGTTTTATAAGCGGATATTCAGCCCGGATACATCCAATGTGCCGTTCCCGATCATCTCCTGGAAATCACCTGAGAGTTCTACGGACTCCGGTGTGGCAATAAAGATGTAGCTGGAAATTTTCTGAAGGTTTCCGTTCATGGAGTATGTGGAACCCGATGTGAAATCAATGATACGCTGTGCGATCTCTGTGTGGATTCCTTCCATATTCAAAACTACCGCCTTTCCGGCCAGCAGATAATCACAAATTTCTCTTGCATCCTCGATTGAAGTAGGCTTTACCATGGATACCTCCATGCTGCGCTTCATCGGGACAACTTTAGAAGAACGAGAGAAGAATCTTGGTTTTTCCTCGCTCCCGTCATCGTAGCTCTCAGACTCCTCACGAGCCGGGAAACGTCCTCTTTTGGCTGGCTTTTCTGCCTCATAATCGTCATCCGGACCAAAGTATTCTTCGTCCTCATCCGGACTAAAACGCATGGTATCCATCAGTTTGCTCAAAATGCTCATAACCTATATTCTCTCCAATCCTTATCTGGCACCAAATATTCCGGTGCCGACTCTTATCATGGTTGAACCTTCCTCTACAGCTACCTGATAATCTCCGGTCATACCCATAGAAAGGACACCCATGTTAACATTATCAATGTTTTTCTTTTTGATGTCAACAGATAATTGATATAATTTTCGAAAAACCGGACGATTTTTTTCCGGGTCATCTACGAAAGGCGCAATGGTCATAAGACCTTCGATCTGAAGATGCGGAAGTGCTGCAATTTGACCTGCCATTTCCTCCACATCTTCCGGCATCATGCCAAACTTGCTCTCCTCTTTTGCCACATTGACTTCCAGAAGGATCTTCGCTGTGATGCCCAGCTTTCCTGCCTCCTGGGAAATCTGCTCTGCCAGGCGGTAAGAATCCACAGAATGGATCAGTACTGCGTGGGGCAGCACCTGTTTTACCTTGTTGCGCTGCAGGTGGCCGATCATATGAAAACGGGCATCCTCAGGCATTTTCGGGTGTTTTTCCAGAATCTCCTGTACCTTATTTTCACCAAAATCCCGCGCGCCGGCCTCATACGCTTCTTCCAGCATGAAAAGCGGTTTGGTCTTGCTCACCGCGATCAGGGTAACCTCCTGCGGAGAACGTCCTGCCTTTTCGCAGGCTTTTTGGATATTCTCTCTCACTTCGTTCAGATGATCTCTTATGGTGTTCATGATTATGCCTCCCTGTTCTGTTCAATCCTGTGTTCTGTTCGGAGCCTCTTACTGGTAAATCAGTTGGCCTTCGTATACGGTATTGGCATCCAGCACAATGTGATCATATACCGAAAGTCCGTAATTGGTGCCCTTCCTGATCGAGTAGTACTCATCGTTGGATTTGATGATCTCGATCTGTTTAAATACGGCATAGCCCTTGTTAATGTTATACACGCCCTGCAGGGACGCGCTCTGTCCAATCTGATAGCGGTCCTGGGAATCCGGTTTCACTACATAGTCCCCGGACTGCAGTGGGGAGTCTTCTCCCTTTTCGATATAATAATACTCGTCTGTCGCGTAATAGATGGAAACCGGCACAAATTCTGCTGCGGTCCCACTGTCAGAATAAACCTCTTTCATGAAACCGGTATCGCTGGTATCACCGCCCTGGACCATATATTCCAGCGGGATCAGATAGAATTCCTTCTCGGTGACTGCTTTAACCGGGATTTTCAGTCCATCGGCCTTTTCGGTATCTACCTCAAAGGTCACATAACGGTCAGAGGCAAACTGGACCATATACTGGGTGAAGTCCAACTTTCCGTAGGAAGCTCCGTCCCCACCGGTAATGATGGAAAAATCTCCGGTTGCATCCAGGTCGTTGGCGGAAAATGTCACATGAAGCTGTGTCTGGTCTTTATATTCTTCCACCGCGTCCTCCGACAGTGGGAATATAATGCTCCAGTTATCGGAGGTGATCAGCTTATAGACCGGAGCTGACTGCTCAATAAGCTGACCGGCCTTCGTGATGGCCTTGGAATAGCCGGAACGATCAAAGGTGCTTTCCGTGATCTGATCCTCCGTCAGCCCTTCAAAGCCATCTACCGCATAGGATACCACTCCGGATACCGGAGCCGTCACCTGCACAAAGGAAGCCCCGGCCTGCTGGATGATACTGTCCAGATTGCCCAGCGCATTGAAATTCGCATACTCCAGTACCGCCGCTTCCAGGGAATACTGCAGATCATAGATACTCTCAAACTTCCGGTCACTGTAATTCATGGAAAACGAAGAGAGCTGACGTTTGACATCGTTTAAATTCGCATCTGTCAGGCCTACATTCGCGTCCGGATTCTCCTGCATCAGTTCCGCCATATTGCCTGTCTCATCGATGGAATAGATACGGGTGCCGATTGCAGCCCTCTTGCCCTCACGGATATAATAGTTGATATATCCGGCCCGGTCTGTATTCTCCACCCTCTCATCCCGCAGGATGATGCCGGTATACTGGCGGTCATTTACGATGTTGCCCTCCACAACCTCATAAAACTGAACCTTCTCCTTTTTCATGTAAGTATAAACACTGAAGAGCAGATAGACAAAGATGATCGCGAAGATCATCATGCCTATATTGATGTTTCGCGGATGGCGATATCTCACAATGTTTGATTTCTTTTTTTTTGCCAATGCACTGTTCCTCCCGGCAGTATCTGGTGTCTTTGTGACTGCTTCACGTGTTTAGAAGGAGCACGCATTTACTGTCACACAAACAGCCGGGGAGAACCTTCCGCCCCGGCTGTAAAAATAGTTACAAAAATTCATACTATGTATTACAGAGAAACCACAACATCTTTCTGTGCGTTCTCCGGCATTTCTGCTGCATCCATGGAGATGCTTAATACGAAGTTCACACTGTATTTTTCACTGATTCCCTCTAATGTGGTGATGGTCTCGCTGATGTCTTCTCCCTCTAAACCTGCAAGCTTCAAAAAGCTGTCTAAAAACATAGTCTCGATATCGTGATCCTGTGAAATGATACCGCAGATAAAACCGATGAATCCCTGGCTGGTGGAAACCGGGTATTCATTTACGTTGATCAGGCGGATCCGGTTGTTGAGCTCATACATATGTTTGGAACTCTTGTCGAGATAAACGATGGAACCGGTAGCTGCCTTGATACCGTTGTTTGCCATATCCAACAGATGTTTTGTTTTTCCTTTGCCTTTTCTGCCTGCAATGATCTGAACCATAGTCGTGTCCTCCTTGGGTTTATTGAATCTGTATAAAAATTCTTTTATTATTAACGTAATTATAGTACAAATATATGGAATATGCAATCACTAATTGACAATTTTGCCCATAATCTTTGTCATATTATCGTAGAGGACGTCTCTGTTCTCTGCTTTCAACACCACAGAGATATAATCGTTTCCGCTTTCATCCTGACACCCCAGGATCAGACAGGAGCCTGCCGCTCTGGTAGTGCCGGTCTTTCCCCCTATGACCGCAACGCCTTCCGGCGCCTTGCTTTTACCGTTTAAATACTGGTTGCTGTTTTTCCATTCCTGAGTTTTTGCCTGTCCGGTGCTGTCCGTGTACTGTGCCTGATAGGATACCGTACCGATGATCTTGCGAAACTCCGGATATTTTAAAGCCTCGTTGAAGATCAGGTAGAGATCGTATGCCGTTGTATAGTGATCCTCGTTGTTTAAACCATGGGGATTCACAAAATGGGTATCGGTTGCTCCAAGTGCGTGAGCCGTCTCATTCATCTTTTCCGCAAAAGCCTCTGTACTTCCCGCCATGTGAACTGCGATCGCAGCCCCGGCATCGTTTCCGGACGGGAGCATAAGTCCGTATAAAAGCTGCTCCATCGTCAGGGTGTCTCCCGGATTAATATGGGCCAGGGACGCCCCGGTCTCCGTGATGATTGTCTCCGGACCTACCGTCACAGAGTCAGTCAGGTCACCATCCCGGATTGCAATGAGAGCTGTCATAATCTTGGTGATGCTGGCCGGATACAGCCGTTCAAACGGATTTTTCTGGAAGATCACCTGTTTGGAATCTATACCAAAGGCAGCCGCCGCTTCTGCTGTTACAGATGCGTCCTCCTCTCCTTCCTCCCCGGTGACCACACACAGATTTTTTGCGAAGGAATCTGCCTGCGCATTCTCCTGAAGATCCCTAGCCATGCTTTCCAGGCGTGAGCCTTCATAGGTAAACTGCGTCTGTCTGCTGCAGCCTGCAAGCACAAGACCGGCAAGCAGACAGGCCGCCGTCATCATTCTTATCTTTTTCAAGCCGCACACCTCTAGCGATACACTTCGCGCCACTCCAGATCGCCGCGGTCCAGAGCCTTGATCAGCAGCTCCGCGGTAGCCAGATTGGTTGCAAATGGGATGTTGTAGATATCGCACAGACGGACTACATCGTTTACATCCGGCTCATGCTTTTTCGGATGCAGCGGATCTCGCAGATAAATAACCATATCCATGTCATTGTGCTCGATCTGGGATGCCAGCTGCTGCTGTCCGCCCAGATGGCCTGCCAGGTATTTGTGTACATTTAAGTTGGTCACCTCTTCAATCAGGCGTCCTGTAGTGCCGGTTGCATACAGTTCATGTTTATTCAAAATTCCTCTGTATGCAATGCAGAAATTCTGCATCAGCTTCTTTTTGGAATCATGTGCGATTAAACCGATGTTCATAACTGAACCCTCCTTTATTAGTTGCTTACTTTTCTCTGAAGTCCTACATTCATCACCACGCCGACTCCCAGATATACGCTCAGGAGTGAACTTACTCCATAGCTGATAAACGGAAGCGGAAGTCCGGTATTCGGCAGGATGCCTGTAGCTACAGCTATATTAGCAAAACTCTGAAATGCCAGCAGGGAAGCAAGACCTACACAGAGCAGACTTCCCATCAGATCTTTTGCCCTGGCCGCCATAATGAGACATTCATAAACAGTCAGCGCGATCAGAAAGATTACGGCAATGCAGCCGATAAAGCCCAGTTCTTCCCCGATAACAGCAAAGATAAAGTCTGTCTGTTCCTCGGAAAGGAAGTTTCCGTTCTTTACAGATGCCAGAGTATTGTTATTGAGTCCTTTTCCCTGCAGCATGCCGGAGCCGATCGCCATAATAGAGTTATTCTGCTGGAGATTGGCCTCCGCATAGTTTGCGGGATCAATGAAGGCCATGATACGGCGCACCTGATAATCCTTCAGGAACGGTACCATGTTGTACTGGAGCAGATAGATAAACAATGCCCCGCAGGGAACCACCACTGCCAGTGCCCCAAGGATCCACCGGTAGCTTAAGCCGGCCGTAAACAGCATACAGAGAAAGATTACCATAGTGACAAGACTGGTGGACAGGTTTGGCTGTAAAAAGATCAGACCGAATGCGGCCAGAAACAAAAGTCCTGCAAAAAACAGGATCTTAAACTCATTGATCCGCTCCTGATACCTGGAAAGATACCAGGAAAAAAAGATGATCAGTCCGATCTTCACAAACTCAGACGGCTGGATCTGACCAATGACCGGAAGCACCAGCCAGCGCCGTGCCACACCTCTGCTCACGCCAAACACCAGCACAGCCAGAAGGAAGGCCAGGCTGGTGCCGTATATGAGCGGTGCAACAGAAACCACTTTGTGGTAATCTACAAGGGATAAAATAATAACTGCCGTAAGACCGACCAGAATGCCCACGATCTGTTTCAGGACCATGGAGATATCCTGGTTGGAGGCGCTCCGGATAATCAGAACACCGGTAATATTCAGCAGCAGCACATAAAGGAATAAACGGTAATTGTAATTTCTGAAGTTATAGTCTAAGAACATTCTTCATTCCTCGTCATGTAACTGTCCAGATGGCTCTGTACAGTAGTAATTTGCCGGACCGGAAAGGCCGCCGTAATCAGAAAAGCCTGCTTACCGTCCTTTTCCGGGCGTATCAGCCGAAGCTCCACCGCGCCGGCATCGATCTGGGCATATCTGGATAAGACACGTACCAGATCATCCCGGATCATTCCGATGATGCCGGGATTTATTCCGGACTGGTCTGATACCAGAAGCAGCTTCAGTCTGGACCGGGCAATCTCACCGGAATTACTCTTTGCGGATCTTCCAGGCATTTTCATCCGCTCCACCTCCTACGCCCTCTTTAAAAAGCCGGAAATGCGGACCAGAATCCCTCTGTGAGGATCCAGATCCATAAACGGAACCGATTCCCCGGAAATCCTTCGACAGATATTTAAGAAAGCCTCCCCCGCCATGGATCCTGCAGCGACCAGCGGCTCTCCCTGATTGGCGGAGATGACAATGTCTTCTTCGTCCGGAACAGCGCCGATCACGGGGACGGCCAGAATATCTGCCACATCATCTACAGACATCATATCCCCACGGCGGACCATATCCATGCGGATCCGGTTCACAATGAGGCGGATGTCTTCCATGCGTGCCGCTTCCAGAAGACCAATGATACGGTCTGCATCACGAATAGCGGATACCTCCGGAGTCGTGACAACCAGAGCCCGGTCTGCACCGGCTATGGCATTCTGAAAGCCCTGCTCGATCCCTGCCGGACAGTCCAGCAGGATATAGTCAAACTCTTCCCGCAGATCATCCACCAGCTTACGCATCTGCCCGGGGTTCACAGAGGACTTGTCCCGGGTCTGGGCTGAGGGCAGCAGGTAAAGGTTCGGGTATCTTTTGTCTCTTATCAGGGCCTGCTTCATACGGCAATTGCCTTCCACAACATCTACGAGATTGTAGATGATGCGGTTTTCCAGCCCCATCACAACATCAAGATTTCGAAGACCAATGTCCGTATCAATCAGCACAACGCTGTATCCAAGGAGCGCCAGGCCTGTCCCGATGTTGGCAGTGGTGGTGGTTTTGCCGACCCCGCCTTTTCCAGAAGTAATTACCATGACTTCGCTCATAGAAACGCCTCCTGAAAAATACTATCGAATCTATTTTAACCTATAATCTGGAATTTTTCCAGTATTAATTGAAATTTAACATATTTAAGAATGATTTTTTTATTACTTTCGTACAAATACTACAATTTTCTACAGAAGCAACCATCGGACCCTTGCCCAGCTTGCGTCCCTTATCGCCATAATGGCAGGAAACATCTGCGATCCGGATCTGGAGAGGTGCCATCTCCATGGCGGCTACTACGGCCTCCCGATTTCCGGCGACACCTGCATGGACAGAACCGCGCAGTTCTCCCAGTACGATGATGTTTCCCTTGGCTGTTACCCGGGCGCCGTGACGGACATCCCCGATAATGACGATGCTGGCTTCCGATTCAATGGATTCTCCCCTGTGCAGATCTCCCCGGTAAAACTGGCCGGTCCGCTCGGAAAGCTCCATCAGTTTCTGGTTCAGTGCCTTCTCGCAGCGCTCTACCCGCTCTAAATCCTGATCCAGCAGACAGAGCACCTCAATTCCAGAGTTTTCCGTGATGGTATTGACGATCTGCATCTCCTGGGCCGCCGTCAGGGGCCTTCCCTGAAGCAGAAGCGCCATCTGGGCATTTCCCCAGAACCGGGCCGAATCCTTAAATTTTGCGGCAAGCTCCGCGATCAGATCCTCAAAGCTGCATTCCGGATCCAGGATGACCGTCATGCCTGCTTTGCTGCTTTTGATCACAATCCTGTTTTTCATGTTTTCACCCGCTCCCCTTTGTTGTCTCTGCGCTCCCGGCATTCCGGGAGCACAAGGTGATCAGTCTCCGACCTTAACATTGGAAACCTCCAGGGCACCACTGCCCAGGATGGATTCCAGATCGGTATATCCGTAGTAAAAGCGGTAGACATTTTTTGCCACCATAGCCGCGTTTGATGAGGAATATCCGTAAGGGATATTAACTGTCACGCAGATCTCCGGGTTGGTATACGGTCCATAGGAAATAAAAAACGCATGGTTACCACGGGTTCTGGACTCCTGGGCCGTACCGGTCTTACCCGCGATCTCCACCTCCAGATCCTTAAAGATCTTGTTCACGGAGCCGTCTGTGATTACTGCCCGCATACCCTGATGGACCGCATCCCAGGTGGAGTCTGCAATATCCACATGACCGGTCGCCTCCGGTGTGAAATCCTGGATCAGTTTTCCCTCCGAGTCGGTCATCTTATCAAGCAGGCTTAAGTCGAACACCGTTCCGCTGTTGGCAATGGCTGCCACATAGCGGGAAAGCTGTACATTGGAGTAGGAGTTGGTTCCCTGACCCATTGCGGATCGTTCCGGGTCCTCTGTAGTCAGTTCCGGTGTCGTTTCCGAAATCTCAATGCCGGAGGGACGGTTGAGTCCAAACATGGATGCATAGCGGCGGATCGTGTCCACACCCATATCGGTAGAATAGACCAGTGTGTCGCGATTCGTTGCCAGGCGGTGTGCCACCTCCGAAAAGAAGTAGTTGCAGGAATTCTGAAGACCTCCCACAACCGTCAGCGGGCCATGGTGTCCCGGATAGATCCAGCACTTGATCGGAGGGTCTACTTCTTTATATTCACCGGTACAGTCAATGGTTTCATAAAGACCGATGACCTTTTCCTCCAGACCTGCAATGGCCGTGATCGGCTTGAAGGTGGAGCCCGGTGCTTTCTTGGCCTGGGTCGCATTGTTGTACAGCGGCAGGGACAGATCCTCCTGCAGCTGTCTCATATAAGCCGGATCCGCGCTTCCGGACAGGCGGTTATTGTCGTAGCTCGGATAGGTAACCAGTGCCCGCACCTCTCCGGTGTTGACATCCGTGATCACAACTCCGCCGGTACACGGGTCAAGGGCCAGCTGAGCCGGTGTCAGCTCAATGTTCTGGATCTTACGGCGGATAAACTGGAAGGCGTATTCTTCGCCATTGGCAGTCAAAAGCTGCACTTCGTTTGCATCGTACGGAAGTACCCCCTGGGCGTAAAGTGCCAGGCAGAGCTGACGTCCGGTGACAACCTGGTCATTGATCAGATAACGGTAAATACGCTTGGTGAATTTTGCGTCATCCTTCAGATGCTCCAGCACGTAGTCCACCAGAACCTGGTAGATATCGTCGGCACTGGAATACTTGTTGGTGACATTCAGCTTTGTGGTATCGATCCAGCTTTCCGAAATACCGGCGTAAATATAATCACGCAGACTGATCTCGTCATTCTTCCACGCCTGATAGCTCTCGCTGTTCTGGTCGATCCGGTCTTTCTGGACGATCCCGATCGTTGAATCTGACAGCCAGTTATAGATGTAGGCCATGTATGCCATCATATCCTGGGGAAGATCCTTCATCATGGTCGGATGATCGCTCATGAGCTCATAGCGCAGACGTTCCAGGATCTGTTCTCTCGACGAGGTATAAATGGACTGGATCTGGCGCTCAATGTCTGTGGCATCCTCCGAAGCCATGTGGCTTAAGGAAAGGACATTGTTGTTGATAAGCTGGTAATAGGCATCCTTCACCGGAATGCTGATCTTGGAAGAGTCCGTGATGGCAGAGGTGTCGACATCCTGGTTGACCAGCGCCTTGGAAACGATACCGGCCAGCTGCTGCTCGATCAGATGGTAAATACCGATCTGCAGGTCGCGGTCAATGGTCAGATAAATGTCATTGCCGGTCGAGGCCTGTGTTTCGGAAAGCACCTGCATGACATTTCCCACATTGTTGACCACCAGATTCTTGTAGCCCTTGTGGCCCTGAAGCTCGAGCTCCATCGAAGCCTCAATGCCGGTCCGGCCGACAATATCGCTGAGTTCATACTCCTGATTTGTCTTTTTCAGTTCCTCCAGCTGATCCTCCTGTACCTTGCCGGTATAGCCGATGATCGGCGCAAAGTACACTGCGTCATTGTAACGGCGGATGGTAGTTTCTGCCACCTCCACGCCCTTCAGTTCTGCGGTGTGCTCCATCAGATCTGCCACTGTTTCATCATCTACCCGGTCACAGATAGTAGTTGCCTCATATTTTTTATATGCGACAAGAGACATCGTATACCTGATATTGACAAGCTGTATCAGCTCTGCGTCAGAAAGGATCAGGGGATTACCCTTTTCATCCTTCATCTTGTCAAGACCGTAGGCAGACTTTTTCTTCTCGATCAGCTCTTTGGCCGTCACCGCGGTCGGGTATTTTCCCTTTTCATCGTCGAGCTCATCCACGGACCTGCGTCCGTAAAAATCACGCAGGAATCGTTTTCTGGCCGCCTCGGACGAGGATGTGTAAACAATCTCCCCATCTTCATTTAATGCAATCTCCAGTTTGCCCTGAGCCTGATAGCCATGCTTGTTTAAGATCTGCACCAGCTTTAAGAGCATGCCATTCATACCTGCGCTTTTGGGATAATCTCCGGTGTCCTGCACCGTCACCGCGTAGGCCAGCTCGTTGTAGGCCAGAAGCTTCCCGTTGCGGTCATAAATATTGCCGCGGGTACCAGGCGTTGTGACTGTTTTTTCGATCATCTGCACGTAATCTTCCAGGTAAGATTCTCCGTTTATGATCTGAAGATCAAACAGCTTGGCCGCCAGCACCAGAAACATGCCGGTAAACACCAGAGCCAGAGCAAAAATACGGGAGCTTAACACCCGTTTTAAAAAATCACATAATTTATGAAAGAAATCTTTCAGCACGCTTGTGTCACTCCTATTTGTATCTCTTGTTTAGTATTCGCGTTCCCGGCGGTTATCCATCTCGTCCAGTCTGCGATTGGCTGACAGAAAGAAGCGGTAGATCAGCAGGGTCGTCACCACCGTAAAAATCAGCTCCGGAATGATGATCTCCCTTGCGTAATAAAGGAAATCCAGCCGGTTCCGGATCAGAAAACGGAACACATAAATATACAGGTTATAGATCAGCTCGTTGACCAGGCTCATGACCAGCGGCAGGTTGATATAGTCCTCATAGTAGTACTGGGTGCAGATGCCGTTGAAATAGCCGATGTTGATAAACAGCAGCGTATAAAAGCCAAAAGGACCGCTGTAAAACAGATCCAGTAAAATTCCCGCAAACAGGCCATATAGCAGCCCGGCTTTCTTTCCGTAAATAAATCCGAAGGAAAAGGTCAGGATCAGAAGCAGGTTCGGCGTTGCGGTAAGAAACGGGATCAGCGGAAATACACAGTTCTGTACCGTAAAAGCCAGGATCATCAGCACCACATTTAATAAGATCCGTTTCATGAGCCAGTCTGTGCCCCCTCTGTTTTTTCTGTGTCATCCTGCTGCGGTTCTTCTTTTGGTGTCGTGATGACCAGAACCTCCTGCAGGCTGTCAAACTGGGCAGCCGGGATCAGGTAACCGGATTTGGTCAGACGGTTCTGGTCGGTGGTCATATCCGCAGCATAGCCGATCAGAATGCCAGGCAGGAACTTGGAACTGATATTGGAGGTCACGATCCGGTCTCCGTCTTTAAAATCCGCATCCTGCGCGACATTGCTGATCCGCAGGCGTCCTTCCTCAAAAAGCGTCAGATCGCCGGCAACAATGCAGGTATTGCCGGACTGCTGGGCCATTCCGCTGACACGGCTCACATCATCGATAATGGAACGTACCGTGGCGTAATGGGCTCCAACATCCGTGACAATTCCTACGAGGCCTCCTCCTGCGATCACATTGGCATCCACGAGAACACCATCCGCAGAGCCCTTGTTGATCCGGAATACCTGGAACCAGTCACCGGAGTCTTTTGCAATGACCCGGGCACCGATTTTCTGATACTGCATATAGTCCTGGTCCAGATCATAAAGCTCCCGCAGGCGCTGCAGTTCGAACTGTTCCGACTGAAGACGGCTGTTCTCCTCCACCAGGGCATCGATGCGCTCCTGAAGGGCCTGTTTTTCTGCCATGGCACTGTGCAAGGTACTGTAATTGCTGATGCCGTTGTAGAGGGAGGTTCCCACCCGGTTCACCCCCGACTGGATCGGGTTTAACACATAACCCACACCGCTTCTCAGCGGATTTAAGAAACCATCCTTAAAGGATGTAATGCCGATCAGCAGAATGCAGAAAACCGACAATCCGATCAGAATGTATTTGCTGCGTTTTGATTCCATCTGTTATAATCCCCGTTCTTTCATGCTGACATAAGTGCCGTCACCTATGATAATATGATCCAGCACCGGGATGCCGATCATCCTGCCGGCTTCCTCCACCCGCCTGGTAAGGAGGATATCCTCCCTGCTTGGCTGTGGGTCGCCGCTGGGATGATTGTGCACCAGGATCAGACTTACTGCCTGAAATCTCAGTGCCTGGATAAAGATTTCCCTCGGTGTGGCAAGAGACGCGTTCACCGTTCCTTTGGTGAGCGTCACATCCCCGATCATATTCTGTTTTGTATTAAAAAGCATCATGTGGAACTCTTCCTGTTCCTTATGACGCAAATCTTCCTGATAGTATTCTGCCACCTGGGCCGGCTCATTAAAACGCACCGGACTCCTTATGGCCTTCCGTTTCCAGATACGCCTGGAAAGCTCTCCGATACACTGAAGCTGGATAGCCTTCACCTGTCCGATGCCTTTGACACTCATAAGCTCCGGCAGGGACAAATGTAAAAGTCCCAGAATTCCTTCTCCGGGACCTCCAAGCTCCAGGATCCGGCCGGCCAGTTCCAGTACGCTCTCCTGCGTGCTTCCGGTCCGGAGGATCACAGCGAGAAGCTGTGCGTCACTCAAATATTCCGGACCGGACTTTACGCAGCGTTCATATGGCCGCTCCTCATGGGGCAGTTCTTTCATCTTTGTGTGTCTCATGATTCACCCTCCATTCCCTCTCCAAGTACGAAGCGGAAGGAAAACCACAGATATAGTTAGTTTACCACAAATCAAATATCGTGTATACAAAAAATGGAAAACTTTAGAAATGGTTAATAATTTTTTCGCTGCACGGACTACAGGGCCACAATGCCTGCGTCCACCATTTTCTGCAGTGACATTAAAATGCCAAGCTTTGCGTGATACCAGGTCAGACCGCCCTGGAAATACACAGCGTACGGCGGCTTGATCGGGCCATCGGCACTCAGCTCAATGGAAGAGCCCTGTACAAAGGCGCCTGCTGCCATGATGACCGGCGCATCGTAGCCAGGCATATCCCAGGGCTCCGGAGAAACAAAGCTGTCTACCGGCGCTGCTGCCTGAATGCCCTTGCAAAATGCGATCATGCCTTCCGGCGTTCCCAGCGTCACTGCCTGGATGATGTCATGACGGGACTCGGTGCTGTCTGGAACCACTGCAAAACCCAGCTTTTCATAAACATTAGCTGCAAAAATCGCACCCTTCAGTGCACCTGCCACAACCGTCGGAGACATGAACAGCCCCTGATAGAAGGACTGGTTCAGTCCCAGGCTTGCACCCACCTCTTTTCCGAGTCCCGGCGCGCTTAACCGGTAGGAGGCCTGCTCCACACAGGATTTCCTGCCCACAATGTAACCGCCGATCGGTGCCAGGCCGCCGCCCGGATTCTTAATTAAGGAGCCAACGATCATGTCTGCGCCCACATCCGTCGGCTCAATGCGCTCTACGAATTCGCCATAGCAGTTGTCTACCATGCAGATCACATCCGGCTTTACGCTCTTACAGAATGCGATCAGTTCACCGATCTGGGTTACGGAGAAGGTTGGACGGGTTGCGTAGCCCTTGGAGCGCTGAATGGTAATCAGCTTTGTCTTCTCGTTAATGGCTTTGCGGATATTCTCATAATCAAAGCTTCCATCTTCTAACAGATCCACCTGACGGTAGATGACACCGTACTCTTTCAGGGAACCGGCAGACTCACGGATGCCGATAACCTCTTCGAGGGTATCATACGGTTTTCCAACCGGCGAGAGCAGCTCATCGCCCGGACGCAGATTGCTGGACAATGCCACATGAAGGGCGTGGGTGCCGGAGATCAGCTGCGGGCGGACCAGGGCATCCTCACCGTGAAAGGCTTTTGCATATACCTCTTCCAGAGTGTCACGACCCAGATCATTGTAGCCATATCCGGTGGTTGCAGCAAAATGAATGTCACTGACACGGGCCTCCTGCATGGCCTTCAGCACCTTCATCTGGTTATATTCCGCATTCTCGTCAATCGCCTCAAAACGTTCCTTTAAGCTTTCTTCTATTTCTGTTCCGAATTTCAGGACCTTTTCACTTATGCCAAGTCCCTCGTACATCTCATTCAATTCCATGTTTGTTTCTTCCTCCAAAGTAGTCATTACAGATATATGTTAATATTTTTTGCTGATCGTCTTCCGGCTGACCGGTTCCGTCCGGCAGTTTCACCCACGGTGCGTTCCTGTCATCCATGGCAATAAACCGCACATCCCGCTCCCGCTTAAACCAGGTGAGCTGACGTTTCGCGAAATGTCTGGTGTCGCGCTTAATGATGTATACCGCTTCCCCGAGGCTGATCGTTCCATCCAGATAATCCAGGATTTCCTTATATCCAAGTCCCTGCATGGCCACCATATCCCGGGTGCAGCCCATCTCCTTTAAACGCTTCACCTCATCCACCAGTCCCTGCTCCATCATGATGTCTACCCGCCGGTCAATCCGCTCATAAAGCGCAGCGCGGTCCCGCGTCAGAACATAGTAATAGAGGTCATAGGGAGAGGTTTTCTCCCGTTCCCGTTTATTATGCTCGGAAATCTTCTCTCCGGTCAGCCGGTAATACTCGATCGCCCGGATGACACGCTTGACGTTGTTGGCATGAATGGCTCTGGCAGATTCCGGATCGATCTGTGCCAGCATCTGGTGCAAATGCTCCTCGCCTCTCTCTGCAGCGAGCTGCTCCAGCTCCTCCCGGATCCCGCTGTGGTCTTCATTTTCCGTAAAATCAATATCATAGGCTAGCGCCTGGATGTAAAATCCGGTGCCTCCCGTTACAATAGGCACATGGCCGCGGCTGTAAATACCGGCCATAGCTTCCTTCGCCATAGCCTGGAACCTGGTCACATTGAACTCTTCCCAGGGTTCCAGCACGTCGATCAGATGATGAGGTATCCCATCCATCTCTTCCGGCATGATTTTTGCCGACCCGATGTCCATATGGCGATACACCTGCATGGAATCGGCGCTGATGATTTCTCCGTTCAGCGCCCTGGCAAGTTCAATGGATAAAGCTGTTTTTCCCACCGCGGTCGGTCCGGTGAGAATGATCAGCGGCTGTTTCATAGCTGCTCCCCCCTGTCAGACAATTCGTTTAAACTTTTTCTCCAGTTCATATTTACTCATGGCAATTATGGTTGGTCTGCCGTGCGGGCAGGCGTATGGATTTTCCAGCCCAAGCAGCTGGTCGATGAGGGCGTCTGCCTCTGCCGCGCTCAACACATCATGTCCCTTTACGGCAGCCTTGCAGGACATTGATGCCACCTTTTCATAGATCATATCCGCATTCCGCGCCTGGGTATCCTCGGAAAGGCTGTCCAGCATCTCCATCAGAAGTTCCTTCTTCGCAATGGTAAACAGGTTATCCGGCACACCACGCACTGCATATTCCTTGCCTCCAAACGGCTCAATCTCAAATCCGATGTCCGTAAAGATCTGCATGTTCTTCTCCAGCATCAGTGTCTCCCGGCTTCCCAAAGTCAGGATAATGGGAGGATGGATCTGCTGACAGGTATACTCTCTGGTTTTTAAGGAATTCATGGTCTTCTCATACAGGACCTTCTCATGAGCCGCATGCTGGTCGATGATGTAAAGCTGGTCTTTAAATTCCACCAGCCAGTAAGTGGCAAACAGCTGGCCAATCAGCTTGTGGCGGCTGCGGGACCGGGGTTCGAGGAGCTTTTCCTCAAAGAGATCCAGCTGAACCGCAGGCTCCCCGGCTGGCGGCTCCTGCATCTGCTTTGCTTCCGGCTCGCTGGCTTTCGCCTCCTGCACCTGCTTTGCTTCCGGTTCGCTGACTTTCGCCTCCTGCATCTGGCTTGCTTCCGGCTCCCCGGCTGACTCGGTTCTTCCTGGCTCCTGCTTTAACAGTGCCGTCAGCACCTCGTTCACGCGATAACCGGATGGCTGCTGCAGTTTTTCTGACTGCTGTATTTCCTCCGCCCGCTGCTCCGTGCGAAGAAGTCCGCTGCGCTCACTGCGGATCTGGGAGGTGGCCTTCAGCGCAGGCTGCTCTCCCGGTCTGGTCTTCATCCGGTATTCCTCCGGAGTCTCCCGCAGCACGATATGATCCGCGATGCTGTCTGCCATATTCCGTCTGGTGTCAAACAGACCGGCGCTGTCCTTCCTTAGCCGGTTCTGCTCAAATGGCTCCGGGATCGGGATCCGTTTTTCCGGCACGGATTTTCGTGCCCGCTCTTCCTCCACCAGCTCTACCTTCGGGATCAGCTCCTTGTGGCGCAGCGCCTCCGCCAGGGTATCCCGCACCATGCGAAATACATTCTCTCCATTCTGAAAGCGCAGCTCCATCTTCGTCGGATGGACATTCACATCCAGAAATTCCGGCTCGATCTTAAAATGCAGCATGGTAAACGGATACTTGTGCTGCATCATAAACGGCCTGTAAGCCTCCTCGATGGCCTTCGAAATGATATTGCTCTTGATATATCTTCCATTAATATAATAATTTTCAAAGTTACGGTTACTCCTTGCAATGACGGGCTTTCCGATAAAGCCCTCCACACTGAAGGCTTCCCCGGTGACAGACACCGGGATCAGATTTGCAGTGATTTCCCGCCCGTAAACCGTGTAAATGATATCTTTTAAATTATGGTTGCCGGAAGTATGCAGCTTATTCTGATTATTCTGGATAAAGCGGATGGAAATCTCCGGGTGGGACAGCGCGATCTTCTCCACCAAATCTGCCACATGGGCCCCCTCCGTCATGGGAGTCTTTAAAAACTTCCGGCGTACCGGCGTGTTGTAAAACAGATTCCGCACGATGAATGTCGTTCCGTCCGGAGCGCCAATCTCCTCCAGCCCCCGCTCCTGGCCACCTTCGATCTGATAACGGTTTCCGGTTAAGGAACGGCTGGTCTTGGTGATCAGCTCCACCTGCCCAACCGCGGCAATACTGGAAAGTGCCTCCCCCCGGAATCCCAGGGAGGATACGGTAAACAGATCCTCCACAGACTGGATCTTGCTGGTGGAATGTCGCAGAAATGCCAGCGGGATCTCATCCTTTTCAATTCCGCAGCCATTGTCCGTAACCCGGATGAAGGAAATTCCTCCCTCACGGATCTCCACCGTGACCGCAGTTGCCTTCGCATCGATCGCATTCTCCAGGAGCTCCTTCACCACCGAAGCCGGACGCTCAATGACCTCGCCGGCTGCGATCTTGTTGATGGTATTCTGATCCAGTACATGAATGTTCGGCATGTGTACCTCCCGCATTAGTCTTTATTTCTCGTTCCCGCTCCAGCGGTTCTTCAGCTTTGTCTGCATCCGGTACAGGGTATTCAACGCGTCGATCGGCGTCATATTGCCCAGCTCCAGATTTTTCAGTTCTTCGATGATATCGTCCTCACGCACCGTATCAAACAGGGTAAGCTGGCTCATTTCCACATCATCCGGCTTCGGTACCGGCTTATGGCCCGCAGGCGCATTGCCTTCCGCAATCTCGCGGGTCCTTGCTGTCAGGTCGGAATCTACCAGCTGCTCCACCAGCTCTTTCGCGCGGCTGATCACCGAATCCGGTACTCCGGCCAGCTTTGCTACCTGAATACCATAGCTCTTGTCAGCCCCGCCCTTTACAATTTTTCGCAGGAACACAATGTCATCGCCCTGTTCTTTCACGGCAATGCAGTAGTTGGTGACACCGCTCATCAGACCTTCCAGTTCTGTCAGCTCATGGTAATGCGTAGCAAACAGGGTCTTTGCTCCCAGCAGCCGGGTGTTGCTGATATGCTCCACGACAGCCCAGGCAATGCTCAGTCCGTCAAAGGTACTGGTTCCGCGTCCGATCTCATCCAGGATCAGCAGACTGTTTCGGGTCGCGTTTCTCAGAATATTGGCTACCTCGGTCATCTCCACCATAAAGGTACTCTGGCCGCTTGCCAGATCATCGGAAGCGCCCACACGGGTAAAGATGCGGTCACAGATACCGATATTCGCCTGGTCCGCCGGAACAAAGCTGCCGATCTGCGCCATTAGAACGATCAGGGCTGTCTGACGCATGTAGGTGGATTTTCCGGCCATGTTTGGTCCTGTGATGATGGAGATGCGGTTCCTGGAATTATCCAGGATCGTGTCATTTGCCACAAACATATCATCCCGCATCATCTTCTCTACCACCGGATGGCGGCCGCCCTTGATCTGAATGGTGCCCTTTTCGTTGATCTGCGGCTTCACGTAGTTGCTTCGGGTAGCCACGACAGACAGAGATACGAACACATCCACTGCCGCAATGGCACGGGCTGTCTTCTGGATCCGCACAACCTCTGCCGCAATGGCATCCCGTACCCCGCAGAACAGGTCGTACTCCAGAGAAAAGAGCTTATCCTCTGCTCCCAGGATCACATCCTCCAGGTTCTTGAGTTCATCCGTAGTGTAGCGCTCTGCATTGGTCAGGGTCTGTTTGCGGATAAAATATTCCGGAACCAGATCTTTAAAGGAATTCGTAACCTCAAAGTAGTAACCGAACACCTTGTTGTATTTGACCTTCAGGTTCTTAATACCGGTGCTTTCACGCTCTCTTGCTTCCAGCTCAGCCAGCCATGTCTTGCCCTCGGTCTTTGCATGGCGCAGGCGGTCTGCCTCCTCATTGTAGCCATCCCGGATCATTCCGCCCTCACGGACCGTGATCGGCGGTTCCTCAACGATCGCGCGGGTGATCAGGTCCTCCAGATCTTCCAGCGGATCCAGCTCTTGTTCCAGCTCTTTTAAGGCATCCGATGTGAATTCACCCAAAAGCCTCTTGATATGCGGCACCATTGCAATGGAATTGCGAAATGCCAGCAGATCTCTCGGATTTGCGGTCTTATAGCTGATGCGTCCGATCAGGCGTTCCAGATCATAGACCGGATTTAAATATTCCCCCAGCTCTTCCCGGCTTATGTAATTTAAGTTCAGCTCTTCGATCGCATTCTGGCGCTTTAAGATATCTTCCCTGGAAATCAGCGGCTGCTCGATCCAGGTACGAAGAAGTCTGGCGCCCATGGCCGTGCGGGTCTTATCCAGTACCCAGAGAAGGCTTCCCCGCTTCTGCTTCTCCCGCATCGTCTCCAGAAGCTCCAGGTTTCGTCTGGTGGAAGAATCCAGCACCATGTAATTTCCGGTTGCATAAGGCACAATGGTAGTCAGGTGATCCAGCGTGCTCTTCTGGGTCTCATACAGATACTGCAGCACGGCACCTGCCGCGATGACACCACAGTCATAGTCTCCAAGCCCCAGTCCCTCCAGGCTTCCCACCTTAAAATGCTCCCGCAGCACTCTGCGGCAGCTGTCATCCTGGAAAAAATGAGAATCCAGGGCTGATACCGTAAAGTGATACCGGTCCTTCAAATCCTCCAGGCTGATCCCGGACATGGAAAACGCATCATTGCAGATGACTTCTGCCGGAGAAAATTTATTGATCTCATCAAACAGGGCACGGTCGGTGGAAACCTCCGTTACCAGGAAATCTCCGGTGGTGATATCTGCCACGGAAACCCCCATTTTATCTGCCAGGTAAACGATCCCCATCAGATAATTATTCTTGGTCTCATCGAGCGCCTGGGCACTGGTAATGGTGCCCGGTGTCACCACGCGGATCACCTCACGTTTTACCAGGCCCTTTGCTAACTTCGGATCCTCCATCTGCTCTGCGATGGCAACCTTGTAGCCCTTTTGCACAAGACGGCTTAAATAGCTGTCCACAGCATGATAAGGAACGCCACACATGGGTGCGCGTTCCTCCAGTCCACATTCCTTTCCGGTCAGAGTGATCTCTAATTCCCTGGACGCGGTCAGCGCGTCATCAAAGAACATCTCATAGAAATCGCCCAGGCGATAGAATAAAATACAGTCACTATATTGTTTTTTGGTCTCCATGTATTGGGCCATCATTGGTGATAATCCAGCCACGTTTTAACTCTCCTGTCCTTCCACTTGCTTTCCCATGTAGTAAAATCCCTTAGACTCTTCCAGCCATACATCCACGATCTTTCCGATGAGGCTTTCATCTCCCGGGAAATGCACTACTGTGTTGTTGCTCAAACGTCCGGTCACATAGCCTTCCTTGTGGTCGTCCGGCATCTCCACCAGAACCTTCTGTATCGTGTGAAGATCACGTCCGCAGACCTCGGAGGAAATCTCCTGGACTTCTTTGAGCAGGCGGTCAAAACGTTCCTTTACAACTGCTTCCGGTACCTGCTCCATCGCTGCGGCAGGCGTTCCGGTACGCTTCGAATAAATAAAAGTAAAAGCGCTGTCATAGCGGACACGGCGCACCACATCCATGGTTTCCGCAAAGTCTTCCTCCGTTTCGCCCGGAAAGCCCACAATGATATCCGTGGTCAGGGCAATATCCGGAATAGCCGCGCGAAGCTTATCCACCAGCATCAGATAACGCTCCTTATCATAATGGCGGTTCATCAGCTTTAAAATACGGCTGCTGCCGGACTGCAGCGGTAGATGCAGATGATTGCAGACCTTCTCGCAGTCGCGCATGGCCTCGATCAGCTCATCGGAAAGATCCTTCGGATGGGAGGTCATGAAGCGGATACGCTCCAGGCCTTCGATCTTGTTCACCTCACGCAGCAGCTGTGCGAAGGTCATCGGCTCTTCCAGATTTTTTCCGTAAGAGTTTACATTCTGACCGAGCAGCATTACCTCTACCACTCCGTCTGCCACCAGTTTTTTGATCTCGGCTACAATATCCTCCGGTTTTCTGCTGCGTTCCCGTCCGCGCACGTACGGCACGATGCAATAGCTGCAGAAGTTGTTACAGCCAAACATAATGTTGACACCGGACTTAAAGGAATATTTCCGGTCCACAGGAAGCTCCTCCACGATCTTGTCCGTATCCTTCCAGATATCTACTACCATGCGGTTTTCACTCATCATGCGGCAGCATAACAGTTCTGCCAGTTTAAAGATGTTATGAGTACCAAAGATCAGATCCACGTAGGAATAGCTCTTTCGGATTTTTTCAATTACGGACGGTTCCTGCATCATGCAGCCACACAGGGCGATCATCATGCCGGGACGCTTCTTTTTTAAGGTCTGCAGATAGCCAAGACGGCCGTACACCTTCTGGTTTGCGTTATCACGAACCGTACAGGTATTGTAAAGCACCAGATCTGCATTCTCGGATTCCACTTCCAGCAGGCCGATCTCTTCTAAAATTCCGCAAAGCTTCTCGGAGTCCCGGGCATTCATCTGACAGCCGAAGGTTGCGATGTGGAAGGTACCGTATTTTCCTTCTGCCTGAAGTCTTAAAAGCAGTTCACTCTCATAGCGTCCTGCGGCCTCCCCGCTGTCTGCCAGACTTTCAAACTGCTGCTTCCATAAGATTTTTGCCTGTTCTATAAAATAGTACTGGCGTGCGCCATCATCCTCCGGCGCCGCAGCACGGATCATTTCAAATTCCGGTGTTTCGTTCTGTTTGTATATTTTCATCTTTACCTCATTATTCACATTATGATATTTCAAATTTTCTTCCCTGTACGGAAATCCACGCACTCGGACGGATCGTAATAGATCCGGTCCTCTGCCTCCAAAACTGCCCTTCCGTTCTCTACCGACACAATATTTACCGCGCAGTTTGGCGGAACCTTTCCATGCCAGAAATCTGTCTTGTCTTCATACACATTGTGCAGGATACCCCTGCAGGCGCATCCATGGCTGGCAATCAGAATCGTCTTATCCTTCCAGTCCGGATTGCTTACCAGCTCATCCCAGAATGCCCTGGTACGGGCACAGAGCTGTGTGATCGTTTCTCCGTCTGCTGCCGTCTGAAAATGAAACGGATCCTGATAAAAGTCCTGAAAATGCTCTGACGGGATCTCAAAATTTGCTTTGCGGCAGCCAAGTCCTTCCCATGAGCCAAAGCTCAGTTCCTCGATCCGGGCATCCTCAAGCACCGGGACCTGCCTGCCCGCCAACACCAGGTCCGCTGTCTGCCTTGCCCGCTTTAACGGACTGGATATGGCAAGATCAAAGGGGACCTCTTTTAATGCCTCACCGGTGATCTTCGCCAGCCGGATGCCATTTTCATTTAACGGGATGTCTGTCTGACCCTGAAGACGTCCCTCTGCATTCCAGGAGGTTTCTCCGTGCCGGATAATGTAAAGCTTCATTATGGTCTCACCTGCCCGTTTCCGTAGATAATATACTTCGTGGTGGTCAGCGCCTTTAAGCCCATCGGTCCTCTTGCATGAAGCTTCTGGGTGCTGATGCCAATCTCAGCGCCAAAGCCGAACTCTCCGCCATCGGTAAAGCGGGTAGACGCATTGACATAGACGGCTGCCGCGTCAATCCGGTTCAGAAATTCCTGGGCGTGATTGTAATCCTGCGTGATGATCGCTTCGGAATGACCGGTATTGTAACGATTGATATGGCGGATTGCCTCATCCAGGGAATCCACCAGCTTCAGAGACAAAATATAGTCCAGATACTCCGTCCCCCAGTCCTCCGGCGTGGCTGCGGAAAACTCCGGCACGATTCCTCTTGCCGCCTCATCTGCCCGCACTTCCACAGACTTTTCTGCAAGACGCGCTGCCAGCAGCGGGAGAAATTTCTCCGCAATGCTTCTATGTACGACCAGGGACTCGCAGGCATTGCAGACGCCGATGCGCTGAGTCTTGGCATTCTCGATGATGTTCAGTGCCATCTCAAAATCTGCCGTCTCATCCACATAGATATGGCAGTTGCCTGTACCAGTTTCAATGACCGGCACAGTGCTGTTTTGTACGACACTGCGGATCAGTCCGGCGCCGCCACGCGGGATCAGCACATCCACAAACTCATTCAGGCGCATGAACTCCGTGGTCACCGCCCGGTCTGTATCGGTGATCAGCTGCAGGGAGTCTTCCGGCAGTCCCGCACGGGAAAGTCCGGTCCGAAGCCATTTCACGATTTCCTTATTGGACTCAATGGCATCACTTCCGCCTTTTAAGATCACGGCGTTTCCGGTCTTAAAGCACAGACCGAAGGCATCGGATGTCACATTGGGACGCGCCTCATAGATCATGCCGACCACGCCAAGCGGCACACGCTTCTCGCCGATCAGAAGACCGTTTGGTCTTGGCTTCATGGATGCCACCTCTCCCACCGGATCCGGCAGCCTGGCGATCTGCAGCAGACCATCTGCCATAGCCTGCAGACGATCCGGTGTGAGCTCCAGACGGTCGATCAGTCCCTGGCTCATGCCGTTTTCCGATGCCCGTATCACATCCTCCTGATTTGCCGTCAGAATATCCTCTTCCCCATCGAGGAGTGCCTGGGCTGCCTGACGCAGGCCTTCATTTTTCTCTGTAATACCAAGACTGTTTAAATAGGATGCCGCTTCCTTTGCGCGGACACCGATCACTCTCAAATCCATGCCTGATCCTCCTGTTATCACATAATCCATCGTCTTATCATGCTCCTCGACAGGGAGCCTGGAAAAAATCTGAAACGGATAGCAGACCGCCACCCGCTTATGCTCCGGCTCCTCCGAAAAGAAACGGTCATAAAAGCCGCCGCCATATCCCATGCGGTCGCCTGCCCTGGTAAAGGCTGTTCCCGGCGTGATCACCACAGCCTGCGGGCAGCATGCTTTTTCGCAGTGCTCTGCCGGTTCCGGAATATTCCGAAAGCCCGGGACCAGGTCTTTTCTGCTCCGCACCAGATAAAAATCCATCCGCTCTCCGGCCACCCGCGGCAGCGCCACCAGATAGTCCTGCTGCCACAGCGCATCCATGAGCTGAAAGGTATCTGCCTCTCCACCAAATGAAGCATACAGATACACGGTATCCGGGATCTTTTTTTCTGCCCGCAGGCGGCTTAAAAGCGCCAGTACCTGTTCCCGGATCTGCGCGTCCATAGTCTCTTTTCGTCCAATGGCTTCCGGCTTTTGCAGCTCTGCCCGCAGCATGCGGATCTGACTGCGGATCTTGTTTTTAAGACTGGGTATCTTTGATTCCGCCATATTTCTTTCCAAGATCGGTAATAGTGCCGTCCTTTTCCCTGATCGAAATGTTATTTAAATGCGCTCTCATGTTGTTTTTGATAGACGCTATATACTCCTTGCGAAGTCTCGCCTGCTCTTCCTTTTCTTCCTCGGTCAGCCCCACTGCCTGGGATTTGTGGTAGAGGGCGTTGATGCGGTCGATACTGCTCTGATCCATAGTGATTCTCCTTTACTTTCCTGTCTCATATTTGGTATTGATATAATCCATCAGATCAAAATCCCGGTTTGGATGTGCCAGGAATAACGTTCCCTTCTCTTCTCCGTTTATCAGTTCATGGATCACATCCACATTATCCGCATTGCAGATGATCATGTCAGATCCGCTGTCTGTGGCAATCCGGGCTGCAGCCAGCTTGGCCGCCATACCGCCGGTTCCCACATCACTTCCGGAGCCGCCTCCCATGCCGATCAGTTCCGGTGTGATCTCCTCAACCAGGCCGATAAATCTTGCATCCGGATTCCTGTGGGGATCCTCCGAATACAGTCCGTCAATATCGGACATCAGGATCAGAAGATCTGCGCCGATGAGTGCTGCCACGATCGCAGAAAGCCGGTCATTATCACCGAACTGGATTTCGTGGGTGGAAACCGTATCGTTTTCGTTGACGACCGGCACTGCTCCCAGTCTCAAAAGCTCCTCAAAGGTATTCTGGGCATTGATCCGGGAATCCTGATTCGTCATGGTATCCTTTGTCAGAAGCACCTGCGCCGCAATGTGGTTGTACTCAGAAAAGAGCCGCTGGTACACCATCATGAGGCGGGCCTGTCCTACCGCCGCGTAAGCCTGCTTTTCAGAAATGGTCTGAGGGCGTTTCTGACCGCCAAGAACCTGCCGTCCGGCCGCGATGGCACCGGAGGAAACCAGTACTACGTCTTTTTCCTCTCCCTTCAGATCGCAGATCACACGGATCAGCTTTTCAATCTTAAAGAGATTCAGTTCCCCGGTATTTTCATGGGTCAGGGAAGAAGAACCGATCTTGATAACAATCCGTTTTTTATCCTTTAGTTTTTTTCTGAAATCATTCATATCCCGCTTTATTTATCCTTTTCATCTAATCTGTAACGTCTTGCAATGGCCTCAGCTACCTTCACGCCGTCCATCGCCGCAGAGGTGATGCCGCCCGCATAACCGGCGCCCTCACCGCAGGGGTACAGTCCCCGCAGCTCACTCTCAAACTGTTCATCCCGCCAGATACGCACCGGGGATGAGGTGCGGCTCTCAACGCCCGCAAAAACGGCATCCGGCCGGTCAAAGCCGCGGATCATATGTCCAAAGCCATCCATAGCCTCCATCAGCGCCAGGTTCAGCGGCTCCGGCAGGATGGAACGGACATCACCAAAAGCCCATTCGCCCCGCATCTGGGGATTTACCCCGCCAAGTTTACGGCTGATCACATTCTGGCAGAAATCTCCGTAAAGCTGTACCGGGATCTTGCCGCCGGCTGCCTGGTATGCTGCCTCCTCCAGTTTTCTTTGGAATGCCACGCCTCCAAGGGCTCCGCCCTCCGGAAAATCCTCCGGCGTGACCGTAACGATCAGGGCACTGTTGGCGTTCTCTCCGGCACGGTTGTGATAGCTCATGCCGTTTACCGTCAGCCGTCCGGATTCGGAAGAGGCATTCACCACATAACCACCCGGACACATACAGAAGCTGTATACACCGCGCCCGCTTTTTGTCTGTCTGGTAAGCTTATAATTTGCCGCGCCAAGGGCTCCGGCCTCCTCCCGCCCATACTGGGAGAGATTGATCATCTTCTGAGGATGCTGGATACGCAGTCCCACCGCAAACGCCTTCTGTTCCATGGGGACCTTCCGGTCCAGCAGCATGGAAAAGGTATCTCTTGCGCTGTGCCCGATGGCAAGCACCACCACACTGCTTTTGATTTCTTCCTCCACCGGAGCGCCTGTCTGCGGATCTGCAAAGGAAATCTTCACACCGCATACCCGGCTCTGTTCCGTCAGAAGATCTGTCACCTGCGTATCAAACCGTACGGTTCCGCCCAGGCGGATGATTTCTTCACGCATATGCTTAACCACCTCAGCCAGCACATCCGTACCGATGTGTGGTTTATGGTCATACAAAATAGAAGGATCCGCGCCGAACTCGGTAAAAAGCTCCAGGACCAGTTTTCCGCGTCCCAGAGGATCTTTCACCAGAGTATTCAGTTTGCCGTCAGAAAATGTGCCGGCGCCGCCCTCGCCAAACTGTACATTGGTCTGCATATCCAGCGCGCCTCCCTGCCAGAACGCGTTCACCTTTTTCTGTCGCTCGTCCACTGCGCTTCCTCGTTCCAGCAAAACAGGGCGGTAGCCCTGCCTTGCCAGCATCAGACCGCAAAATAAGCCTGCCGGCCCGGTTCCGATGATCAGCGGACGCTCCTTTAACACCGTCTCACCGGATTCCGGGAACCGGTAGCGCACCTCTTTGCAGAGACTGATCTGTGGATTTTTCAGCTTATGTATAAGCTCAGCTTCCCTTTTGACCGAAACATCGACTGTATAGCTGTAAAACAGTTCCGGCTTCTTTCTTGCATCCAGCGAGCGCTTGCGGATATGCAGTTCCCGGATTTCTTCCGGCGAAATCCGTAAAAGCTTCGCTGCCTTCTTTGTGAGCATCTCCGGCGTATGGTCTGCCGGAAGCTTGATCTGTGTTAATCGTATCATAATTTAATTTCTCCCTGCCGTTCTTCCTGCCACGGCCCCGGTGCTCCAGGCCCACTGCAGGTTATAGCCGCCGCAGATGCCGTCTACATCCGTCAGCTCTCCCACCAGGAACAGACCCTTCACCAGCTTTGACTCCATGGTATCCGGCCTGAGTTCCCGTGTGTCCACGCCGCCGCAGCATACCTGGGCCTGCTCAAAGCTGTTGGTGGATATAACCGGCACTTCAAATTGCTTCACCTGCACAGTCAGTGTCTCCAGCTGGCTGTCTTTGATGCGCGCACAGGTAACATCAAGCGGAATGCCAGCCTGTTTTAACAGTACGGCGGCCAGCTTCTTATTCAGAACTCCATTCAAAAACTCCCCAGACGGCCGGTATCCCAATGCTGCCTTTCTCTGTTTTAGCATGGTTCTGGTATCTTCCATGCTCTTTGACGGGAAGAAATCCAGCAATGCGCTGACCTGTCTTCCCTCATCCAGGGCACGTGCCGCATAACGGCTTACCTGGAAGGTCGGAATGCCGGAAATACCGTAATCTGTCAGCTGCACCTCGCCCTCATCAGCCGCCAGGGTCTTTCCGTTACTCACCAGACGCACCACTGCCTCACAGCGCACACCTGCCAGCTGTTTGAAAAAGGTACCCCTGCACCTCAGCTGTACCAGTGCCGGAAGAGGCTTTACAACGGTGTGTCCAAAGGATCTTGCCAGCTCATAACCGCTGCCATCGGAACCGGACACCGGAGCTGCCTTGGAACCAGCCGCCAGGATCAGGCTGTTTCCCTGAAACAGCCCCTGATCACTCTCCACGGTAAACATGCCATTTTTCGCCTTCCACGCGTTTTTGATATGACAGGAAAGTACCGTCTGAATGCCCAGATGCTCTGTTTCAAAGCGCAGCGCATCCAGTACGGAAGCAGCCTGATCCGAATTCGGGTAAATGTAGCCATTCCGGTTCTTCGTTACAATGCCGATCCCGTCAAAAAAGCTCAGGGTATCCCAGACAGAAAAACGATCCAGTACCTTCATGGGAAACAGTTTCTGGCTGCTCCGGTAATATTCAGGCCGCACGGACAGGTTTGTCATGTTGCACCGCCCGTTTCCCGTGGACAGGATTTTTTTTCCCACCCGGTCCATATGCTCCAGAATGGTCACCTCTGCACCCTCTCTGGCTGCCATGATGGCCGCCATAAGTCCGGAAGCCCCTCCTCCGATAATCAGTACTTTTTTCTTCACGTTTTTCCTCCGCCGTAATTTTTCGTCATTTGGATACTATTGTATCCAGTTTGCCCTTTCTTTTCAAGCAGTTTTTAGCTTGTGTAGGACTCCAGATAGTTAAATACCTCTGCCATGGAAGAAAACCAGAGCCCTTCCCGCAGCTTTGCGCGCTCATCAGGCGGAAAATCCATCAACGGCACATGGGTATACAGACAGATGGTTTTCCGGTCCTTTAAAAACACGAGAAGTATACCATCCTCCGCAACCAGATAATAGATTTCCCTGCCTTCCGCAACCGCCTGCACATGATCGTTATTCGCGGCCATCTGGTCCTCTGTCACCGTTTCCGGTACTGTATCGCGTTCTATTGCAGTTTCCGGTGTGTCCACAGCCCCACTGTTTTCCCAATTGCGCCGCACAAAAAACGCGATCAGGACACAGACCAGGCTAACCCCCAGAAATAAAAATAAACAGATCCTATACTTTTTCATGGAAAATCCCTCCAAGTATAGTATCTGCTTATTTTTTTGATTTTATACGGTGCTTACTTTCCTTCGATCTTTGCCGGCTGCATATCGTTGGTGGTACAGATGCAGACCCAGGTCTTCCCCGGATTCAGTACGATTTCATTGCCGGACGCATCATAATAGTGCGTCACACCGAACTCTCCGTCTTTCTCACAGGTAATATCCTCTGCCTGTCCATTGGAAATGTAATAGCCCCAGGTATCTGCCTGCACATTGATATTGCGGTACTCAGTGGACGCATAATAGGCTGCCGGACAGTACTGAATGATCAGGTTCTTCACGGCAATCTGCCCTTCATTTCCCATATGCGGACCGCCATACTGGAAGCGGTAATACAGTCCGTCATCTTCATGGTACTCAAACCACGGATTATTCAGCTTATAACCCGGTGTTACCTTGTAGGCTTCCCGAACATCGGCACCATGCATAACGGCCTGTGTTCCTTCCTTCGCAAACTTAAAATGTCCGTCATAGTCTGCGTTATATTCCTGACTGTAGCCCAGTTTCTGAATGGCGCGCTGAATGCCCTCAAAGCTGGCGTAGGCGTTATGCGGAGTTTTTTTGTCCCTGGAACGGAAGTAAGCCGTGCTTCCCTGGCCCTCAATGCCATTGATGTTATCAATGAATTTCAAATATGGCTTTGCAAAGGTACTCTGTCCGTAATGCGCGTAGATGGCATCAAACTCTCTGGCAAAATACACATAGTAGGTTCGGCAGCTGCGTACAGAACCGATCCGGCTTAAGTCATCGTAATCCTCCATAATAGCCAGATACCGGTTCATGGTAGCTTCCACCGGTACCTCGTAAACGACCCCGGCCCGGTTGATGCCATACTGCGGCAGTGCTGCCTTGTCGTTGCTCATCATAATAGCCAGCGGACGGCGGTTGCCCTGGGAGACAGGCACCATCTCACCGGTCAGATAGCTGCGAATCCTGCCGTCTTTCTCCACCCTCGGCTCCTGCTCATCCGGATCCGGCGCCTCAGTTTCCGGCGCTTCTGTCTGCGGTGCCTCGGTTTCAATCTCGATGGCTTCTGCCGCGGTTTCTTCTACGGAAGATTCCACGGTGATCTTATTATGTACTTCTTTTGTGCCGCAGCCGGTCAGTGCTGCAGCCCCCACTGCAAGACACCACGCTGCCATAACCCCAAACGCATACTTCTTCCCCTTGTTTTTTCTCATCTATGATAGCCCTCTCCTGCCAGTATCTCTCTCTGCCTGGTTTCCATTACCTCGCGCTCTGCGTCTTCCATATGGTCATAGCCGCACAGATGGAGCATGCTGTGGGCAATGAGGAACGCCAGCTCCCGTTCTCTGGAATGGCCATACTTTTCAGCCTGCTCGATCACCTTTTCCACAGAGACAATGATATCGCCCAGGATCAGCTCTCCGGTTTCCGGATTGAAATAATCCTCCACAGCCTCCTCCACATGGCTGAAATCGGATTCCTTCTCAAAATCAATCATAGGAAAGGATAATACATCTGTCGGACGGTCGATCTGGCGGTAATCCCGGTTGATCTCCTGAATCGCGTCATTATCTGTCAAAATCAGGTTCACCTCAGCCTCATAAGGGCACTTCTCATAGTCCAGCGCTGCAGGTATGATGTCATTTGCAACCTTTTCATAATCCACATCCAAAGGCTTGTCTGTCTCATATTCAATATTAATGGTCATGTATATTCCGCCTTTCTGCCAAGCATATTCCCCGCCCGGCATGTTTTGCTTTTATCGTCTCTGCTATCTGCGATATTTGAACTCTTTTAACCGATGTGTTTTTTCCTTCGGCGGCTGTTTTGCCGGGTTCTTCTTTTCGTAATCATCGTAGGCCTGTACAATCTTCTGAACCAGCGGATGACGCACTACATCGTTGCTGGTCAGGTTGCAGAAACCGATATCATCGATCTTTCCAAGCACCTTCATGGCTACATCCAGACCGGATACCGCTCCGCTCGGCAGATCCTTCTGGGTCTTGTCACCGGTAATGATGACCTTGGAGCCAAAACCGATACGGGTCAGGAACATCTTCATCTGGGCCGGTGTGGTATTTTGTGCCTCATCCAGGATGATGTAGGCATTGTCGAGGGTACGTCCCCGCATGTATGCCAGCGGCGCTACCTCGATCAGTCCCTTCTCCTGGTTATGCAGAAAGCTCTCCGCTCCCATGATCTGGTACAGGGCATCATAAAGCGGCCGCAGATACGGGTCGATCTTGCTCTGCAGGTCACCCGGCAAAAATCCCAGCTTCTCGCCAGCCTCAATAGCCGGCCTGGTTAAGATGATGCGGTTCACATCGCCGTTTTTGAACGCAGAAATTGCCATGGCCATAGCCAGATAGGTTTTTCCGGTTCCGGCCGGTCCGATACCGAAGACGATCATCTTCTTGCGGATGGTATCCACATACTGTTTCTGTCCTACGGTTTTCGGCTTCACCGGCTTTCCATTAATGGTCCGGCAGATAATGTCCTTGTCGATCTCGAGAATGGCATCGTCTGACTCGGTAAAGCACAAAGACAGAGCATAGTCCACGTTCTGTTCGGTAATGGCGTTGCCGCGCTTTGACAGCTCCACCAGATTGTTGAACACGCTCTTGGCGCGGCGGATCATCAGTTCCGGCCCGATCAGCTTGATGGCTCCATCTCTCGCAACAATCGTCACGTGCAGTGTCCTCTCGATCTTTTTTAAATAGCCGTCAAACTGTCCGCACACATTTTTCTCATGCTCCGCCGGGATATCAATTATAGTCTCAATTACACTCATTCTGTATTATCTGCTCCTTACTGTTCACACGTTGTGTACTATTCTAGCTTCTGTCCGGTTCCGGCCTCCTCTTCCACGGTCATGCTCCCGCAGATTATCCAGCCGTTACTGTTATCTAATATTTTAACATCATTTTCGATTATTTGTACCCCTTTTTCGGTTAATTTTTGTAATTTTCTTTCATGAACTGCTTTTGTAAGGTCATTTAGCTCTGTTTTCGTGCGTTTTCGTTCTACCTTCTCATACTCCCTGGCCGTAATTGCTTCGGTCCAGACCGGAAGAAAAAAATCTCCGAATAAAACGATCTGTCTGGAAACACCGGTCAGATCCCAGTTTCGTTTCCCGGCTAACGGAGGCATGGCCAGAATATCCACTGCTCCGGCCCGCAGGCGAAAGCCCCGCTGCATCTTTCCGGTATAGCTCCGCACTGTTTGAAAGTGCGGCACCCATTCCCTGTAGATCTTCGTTGTCCGCAGACGGATATCGGCATCGGCCCGCACAAACAGAGTCCGCTCCACCTCCCCGGAATCGTTGGTGACCGGCAGCATCCCTTCTACCAGAATCTGCCCCTTTTCCACCTCATCCCCGGGCTGTACTACCGCTTTTCCGGCCCTCACCAGGATGGAAACGACCGTTCCTGCTGTTTCAGCCACCAGGTTTCTTGGTGATTCTTCCCGAAGGGGAATACCATCCGCTGTCTCATTTTCCCGTATCCGGATCTGCAGCCGGGTCCCGGATACATGGGCAGATACCCAGACAATCCGGGAGCAGCGGCTTCTGAGTTCCTCCTCGATCCTGTCACAGTCCACGCCTCTTTTGGGCATTCCATAGCAGACCCCGATTTCCCGAAGCTGTCCTGTCAGCATGTCATCCGTGAAAAGAAGGTTTCCGGAGAAGCTGATATTCCAGATAAAATGGGAAAGGACAAACAACAGCAGAAAAAACGAAGCCGCCCCAACGGCAAACAGCTTTCGCTTCCGGTTCCGATATAAAAAAAAGGGCAGTCCCAGTTTTTCCTGGATGCGGACTCGCACCCCGGCTTTTCTTGCAAATGGGCGGATCCGGTAAAAATCGGGCAAGAGCAGAAAAAACCGGTATTCTTCTTTCTCACAGGCAATATTCCAAAGCAGGATTTTGCTGCTCCGGCACAGGTTGAAAAAGCGTTCCGGTGAGCGTCCTGTCAGACGTACGCGCACATATCCGGTGTAATGCTGCTTCAGCCACCGCATACTCTGTCTCCTCCGATTCAATCACAAAATTCCATACTCCGGATCTGACCTCTGATTTTCATGGAATCACGGTCATAATATACAATATTCAGCCTGCGCCCACAGATCTGCAGTCTGCAGTTTTTGCCCTGAAGCCGGATACAATCCTCTTCAAACAGCAGTATTTTCCGGTAGTTTTCCACAGTTACACTGTGCCTTCCGGAAAAGGACAGCAGGATCTCCCCAAGCATTACATCGCCCGGAAGTTTTAGCTGTTCCGTTACAGATTGTTTCGCGTGTTCCAGCATGCCGCTGCTCCCATTGCTTTTTACATAAAAATATACGAAAAAATCCCCGGTCATAGACCAGGGATTTCGGAAATACTTAATTAAATTTGCGTTTTCTTGCAGCTTCAGACTTTTTCTTGCGTCTTACGCTTGGTTTCTCGTAATGCTCTCTCTTACGAATCTCCTGCTGAATACCAGCCTTTGCGCAGTTTCTTTTGAATCTGCGTAATGCGCTGTCCAGACTCTCGTTCTCTTTAACGATAACGTTTGACATAGCTCACACCTAACCTCCCTCCAGTTGTGTACTTGTGCATAATACAACTGTTTGGGTATTTTATAGCACTGGTATGATTATAGCATAAAATCTCTATTCGTCAACTGTTTTTTTGAGTTTTTTGCGGATTTTCGTAATTTTTTGTTTTACCGGATCTGTTCTGCTGCAGTCTCGTATGCTTTCTCCAGGGCTGCGTCCACGCCTGCCGGATTCTTGCCGCCTGCCTGTGCCATATTCGGACGGCCGCCGCCGCCACCTCCAACCAGACCTGCGATCGCCTTGACCAGGTTGCCTGCATGGGCACCCTTCTTCTGGGCCTCATCGGTCGCAGTTACCATCAGGTTGACCTTGTCACCCTGAACAGATGCCAGAACGATCACGCCCTCACCAAGCTTATCCTTTAACTGGTCGCCCAGACCGCGCAGTCCGTTCATATCTACGTCAGCTACCTTTGCAGCCAGAACCTTCACGCCCTTCACGTCACGTACCTGGTTCATAACATCGCCCAGGGACTCGTTGGCCAGTTTGCTCTTTAATTTGTCGTTCTCAGCGTGCAGAGCCTTGATTTCCTCCAGCATGGATTCGATCTTGGCCTTTAAGTCTGCCGGAGTGGTCTTTGCTGCTTTTGCCGCCTCGGCCAGTTCCTGCTCCTGATTCTCATAGTAACGCATGAGACCTTCACCGGTCAGTGCCTCGATTCTGCGGACACCTGCTGCGATACCTGCCTCAGAGAGGATCTTGAATGCATGAATCGCGCCAGTGTTAGCGACATGAGTACCACCGCAAAGCTCGGTAGAGAAATCGCCCATCTTAACCACACGGACCTTCTCACCATACTTTTCGCCAAACAGCGCCATAGCGCCGGTCTTCTTCGCTTCATCCAGAGTCATCTCCTGTGTTACAACATCCAGATTCTCCTGGATCTTCTGATTTACCAGCTCCTCAACCTTTTTGATCTCCTCCGGAGTCATGGCAGAGAAATGGGTAAAGTCAAAACGGAGTCTGTCCGGAGTTACCAGGGAGCCGGCCTGCTCTACATGGTCACCGAGGACGCTGCGCAGTGCCTTCTGAAGCAGATGGGTTGCGCTGTGGTTCTTCTCGGTGGAACGGCGGGAGGCCTCATCTACCTTTAAGGTAACTGTCTCGCCTGCTGCCAGCATGCCGCTGGTCATGTGTCCTACATGGCCGATCTTGCCGCCCTGTAAGTGAATGGTATCCTCTACCACAAAGGTACCGTTGTTGGCGCCGATGATCACACCGGTATCACCGCACTGTCCACCCATGGTTCCGTAGAACGGAGTCTCCTCTACGATGATGGTTCCGCGCTGGCCGTCGGTCAGAGCTTCCACGATCTCGGTATCGGTTGTCAGAACGGAAATCTCAGACTCATGTACCAGTCTGTCGTAGCCCACGAACTTAGAGGTGATCTGAGCCGGAATGGACTGGTATACGGTTACATCCGCACCCATGTAGTTGGTTGTCTTACGTGCTTTTCTTGCCTTCTCACGCTGCTCTTTCATAGCTGCCTGGAAGCCTTCCTCGTCTACGGTCAGGTTCTTTTCTTCCAGGATCTCGATCGTTAAGTCTAACGGGAATCCGTAGGTATCGTACAGCTTGAAAGCATTCTCGCCGGAAAGAACGGTCTCGTTCTTTGCGGACATCTCGCTTTCCATATCTGCCAGGATCGCAAGGCCCTGGTCGATGGTCTTGTTGAACTTTTCTTCCTCTTCCGCAAGAACCTTTAAGATCATAGCCTTCTTCTCTTCCAGCTCCGGATATCCGTCCTTGGAAAGCTCGATAACTGTCTTGGACAACTCCGGCATAAATCTGTCCTCAATGCCAAGCAGACGTCCGTGACGTGCTGCACGGCGGATCAGACGGCGCAGAACATAGCCGCGGCCCTCGTTGGACGGCATGATGCCATCGGAGATCATGAAAGTACAGGACTTTACATGATCAGCAATGATACGCAGGGAAACATCCTTCTTGTGATCCACCTGGTACTCAGTGTGTGCCATGGCACAGACCTCATCCAGAAGTGCCTTGTTGGTATCTACGGTAAACAGGGAATCCACATCCTGGACTACAACAGCTAAACGTTCCAGACCCATACCGGTATCGATGTTCTTCTGTTTTAACTCCGTGTAATTGCCATGGCCATCGTTCTCAAACTGGGTGAATACGTTGTTCCATACCTCGATGTAACGGTCGCATTCACAGCCAACGGTACAGCCCGGCTTGCCGCAGCCGTACTTCTCACCGCGGTCATAGTAGATCTCGGAACATGGACCGCACGGACCTGCGCCATGCTCCCAGAAGTTGTCCTCTTTGCCGAAGCGGAAGATCTTCTCTGCCGGAACACCGATCTCTTTATTCCAGATGTTAAATGCCTCGTCATCATCTAAGTAAACAGACGGATACAGACGGTCTTTCTCCAGACCTACGACCTCAGTTAAAAACTCCCAGGACCAGTGGATTGCCTCATCTTTGAAATAATCACCAAATGAGAAGTTGCCCAGCATCTCAAAGAAGGTGCCGTGACGGGCAGTCTTACCGATGTTTTCGATATCACCGGTACGGATACATTTCTGGCAGGTGGTCACACGTCTTCTCGGCGGAATCTCCTGTCCGGTGAAATAAGGCTTTAACGGTGCCATACCGGAGTTGATGAGGAGCAGGCTGTTGTCGTTGTGCGGCACCAGGGAAAAGCTCTTCATTGCCAGATGTCCCTTGCTCTCAAAGAATTCCAGGAACATTCTTCTCAGTTCGTTTACTCCATACTTCTTCACTTTACTACTTCCTCCGTATTATTGCCGCTGCCCGCACTGCATGCATGCAGCGGCTGGATTTTGCTGCCGTTCTTATGCGCGGTCAGCCTCTTTTTTGTCTCTGAACTTTTTGCCGCAAATGATTCCCGCGTACGCGAGCGCTGCAAAAATGATGGCTTTTACGGTATATCCAATCAGACTGGTTGCGATAGCTGCCATAATAACTTCCTCCTTATGTTCAGAAAAACTATTTCAATTCATCTTTGTATCTTACCATAGGAACCTATAATTATCAAGTCCCCAAAAAGCAGGCAGAAAACTGTTTTTTCGTCTTCTGCCTGCTTCCTGCTTTCTGTTCTATTCCGTTTTATCAAGAATGGTTTCATACCGCCCTGCCAGATCATAAACACGTTCTCTTGTGAGATCACACAGGGAACGGATGTATTCTAACTCCTCCAGCGCGCTCCCGCTCTGCTTTTTGGAATTGGCCACCGCAGTGCTCTCCCGGTCACGGACCCAGCTGCGCTGCTCTGTAAAGAACGCGGTCTTTTCATCTCCGGACAGCTGCTGCTCCAGAGTTTCCAGAATGCTCTGCATTTTGCTTTCCCAAAGCTTTCTTTCTGACTCTGCCGCAGCCTTCAGGGCATTGGCGCTGCTGTCCGCAGACACACTCCGGCGCTTCTCCGCCTGGTCATCCAGCTCGGCGAGCTGTGCCAGGATACCGGTTTTTGTATCCGGCTGTCTTTCTTCTTTTTCCATGGCAATTCTGCCGGCCGTATCTTCCGCCTCCTCCGGCAGATCAGCCTGAGCCATAATCCTCGCATTTTCCGAAAGCGGTTCCTCACCGGGCTCAGCGGCTGTGTTCTGCACGGAAAAAGCGCGCGCTGCCTCCGCTGCGGCTTCTGTTTTCACAGGTGCCGTATCTGCCTGTCCTGACACAGCCTGTTGTGCCGCCTCTCCGGAAACATACTGCGCCTCGCTGCCCGCCAGATGCCTTGCAGAATAATCTGTGATTCCAATTCCTGCCACACAGATCACTGCAATGGCTACCCAGATTCCTTTTAGCTTCATAAATCCATCCGTCCTGCCTATTCTGTATTGTTCCAATCAAATTCCGATCCACTGAACATACCATAACATAAACAGGTCTAAATGAAAATATAAGTTTAAAAGAAGTAAAAAATTGTAAGAAAGACTTAACAGTTTCCGGCAGCTGACAGTCCCGGAGCAATCAGGCGTTGAGCCCTTCATCTGTGAGAAGGCTGCTCCCATCCGCCGCCGCGGTAGCCAGCTGGTCGCACCGTTCATTGAGCGGATGTCCGGCATGGCCCTTCACCCAGATAAAATTCACCCGGTGGGCGGCCTTTGCTTTTAAAAGCCGCTCCCAAAGGTCAATATTTTTCACCGGACCGCTTTTTCCGCGTTTCCAGTTGTTCCTGACCCAGTTGTCGATCCAATGCTGGTTAAACGCGTCTGTCAGATATTTGGAATCCGAGTACAGATCCACCTCGCAGGGACGGTTTAACGCCTCTAACGCCACAATGGCCGCCATCAGTTCCATCCGGTTGTTGGTGGTTTTTTTGTATCCGGCAGACAGCTCCTTTTCGTGAAGCTGTCCCTTGCTGTCCGTAAAATGCAGGACTGCACCGTATCCTCCCGGTCCGTCCGGATTTCCCCTCGCTGAACCATCGGTGTAAATCTGTACTTTTGACATTTCTGTTATTCTCCTATCTGTCCCATTTGTCACATAATGCATTGATCTGATCGGCAAATTTTGCCAGATCCTTGTTGGCACCGCCCTCGTTTCTGCGGATGACGCCCATCAGGCGCTCACCGGCAGCCAGAAGCCGTGCAAAGACACCACTGGCTTTCTTTGCCAGAGCACTCTTGGCCTGGATCGGGATACCTGCGGTTTCCCGTACCCAGACACCCTTTATCAGGTCAAACTCAGAGCCTGAAAACGGCGCCTTGGCCGGTACACCGGTCTTTTCTGTGATGAGCTCGGCAAAGCGGTCGCAGACATCGTCATTGCCATGAACTACGAAAAACTGCTGAGGCTTCTTTTCAAAGGCCAGTGCCCAGGTCAGAAGACCATTCTGATCAGCGTGTCCGCTGATGTCGTGAAGCACCTCGATGTGGGCTTCCACATCAATGCTTTCACCAAAGAGCTTCACTTCCTTCGCACCGTCCACCAGGGCACGGCCAATGGTGCCGACAGCCTGGTATCCGGCAAAGATCACCGTACATTCCCTGCGCCACAGATTGTGCTTTAAATGATGGCGGATACGTCCTGCGTCACACATGCCGGACGCAGAGATGATAACCTTCGGCTTTGCATCAAAGTTGATGTTGATGGACTCGTCACTGGTTACGGAAAGCTTCAGACCCGGAAAGGCAATCGGGTTGATGCCTTCCTCCACGAGCTCCCTGGTTTCTTCATCGTAGCATTCTGCCTGATTTTCCTTGAACACGTGGGTAGCCTCCACCGCCAGCGGACTATCCACATAAACCTCAAAATTATCATGACCGTGGATCAGACGCTGGGCTTTGATCTGGCGGAAGTAATAAAGAAGCTCCTGGGTACGTCCTACCGCAAAGGCCGGGATCACGACATTGCCGCCCCGGTCCAGGGTTTCCTGGACGATCCGCACCAGCTCCGAAATATGATCCTTTCCCTTCTGGTGGAACCGGTCCCCGTAGGTAGACTCCATGACTGCGTAATCTGCTTCTTTCGTGTAGATCGGATCCCGGATCAGGGGCTTGTTGAAGTTGCCGATATCGCCGGAAAAAACGATTTTCTTCTCCACTCCGTCTTCCTTCATCCAGATTTCAATGGAAGCAGAGCCCAGCAGATGGCCGATATCCGTAAACCGGACAGAAACCTCATCATTTACTTTCACAATTTCATCGTAGTAATATCCTTCAAAATGCTCCAGTACCCCCAGTGCGTCGCTCATCTCGTATAATGGCGGCACTTCCGGACGTCCGGCACGTCTTGCTTTTCTGTTTTTCCACTCTGCCTCCGTCTCCTGGATATGCGCAGAATCTTTTAACATGATGTTGCAGAGGTCGCAGGTGGCGTTGGTCGCAATGACACGCCCCTTGAAGCCCCTGGCATAAATATAAGGCAGCATACCCACGTGGTCAATGTGGGCATGGGTAAGAAGCACAAACTGGATATCAGACCACGGCACCGGCGGCTCTACATTTTCATAGATGTTTATGCCCTGCTCCATGCCGCAGTCTACCAGGAATTTACTGCTTCCGACTTCCAGATAATGACAGCTTCCCGTCACCTCATGAGCTGCTCCGCTGAAAACCAATCTCATAAAGCACCCTCCTTTTGTATGTATGTGCTCTCGGAGTCCGAGGGTACATGGTTAAATGATGATGCAGATCAGGCCTCCGTTGCTGTCGTTGATGATCTTCTGGAGGGCATCCTGAAGCTTGGACTGGCATTCCTCCGTCATCTGGTTTACCTTGGCCTGAATTCCATCCTCCACAATCTGTTCTATGGATTTTCCGAAAATATTTGTCTCCCAGATCCCGTTTTCTTCCCTGTTTGCGTTGTCCTTCATATAAGCGATGAGATCCTGGGCCTGCTGCTCGCTTCCCACAATGGGGGCAATCTCTGTCTGGATCCGTGCCCGGATCAGATTGATGGACGGCGCTTCCGCCTTCATCTTAACCCCATAACGGTTTCCGTGCCGGATCACCACCGGCTCATCCAGCACGATCTCCGAGCGCTCCGGCGTCACCACACCGTAGCCTCTGGCCCGCACCTGCTCCAGCGCGTTCCGGATCTTGTCATACTCCTGTTTCTTTTCGGCCAGCTCCTTCAGTTGCTGCATGAGTTCATACTCATCCCCAATGGAGAGTCCGGAAAACTCACTTAAGATCTGATAATAATAATCTTCATCAAACAGCATCCGCACCGCGACTTTTCCGTCTGACAGATCCATGCGACCAGTTTCCATGCTGCTTACCGCCTTCGCTTCATCATCCTTCCAGGAATCCGTAAGATCCTTCATCCTGCGGATATGGCTCATGGCATTGCGGGCTGCCTTCACAGCCTGCTGCTTCAGCCAGTGCGAAGCCGGCAGAAGTTCCAGCCACTTCGGGATCTGAAAATCCACCTCTGTGACCGGAAATTCAAAGAGGACCTGCTTTAAGATCTGATAAATATCCCCCGGCTTCAGCTGCTCGCAGTTCACCGGCATGACACAGACCTCATATTTCGTTTCCAATTCCTTTGCCAGATTTCTGGTTTCTTCCGAATATGGCCTGCTGGAGTTTAAAAGCACCAGAAACGGCTTTCCGATCTCCTGAAGCTCCCGGACTGCCGTTTCCTCTGGCTTTATGTAGGCCTGCCGCTCCAGCTCTCCAAAGGAACCGTCTGTGGTGATCACAAGTCCGATGGTGGAATGATCCCGGATCACCTTGCGGGTACCGATTTCCGCTGCCATGGTAAAGGGAATGCTCTCTTCAGACCATGGCGTTTTCACCAGGCGCTCCTTTTCATTTTCCAAGTGCCCGCCGGCTCCCTCCGTCATAAAGCCCACACAGTCCACCAGCCGTACTTGTACAGCAGTATCTTCCCCCAGGGCAATACGGGCTGCCTCCTTGGGAACAAACTTCGGCTCCGTAGTCATGATGGTCTTTCCTGCCGCACTCTGAGGCAGTTCATCCCGGGTCCGGTTCTTCTGGTTTTCATCGGTAATGCCTGGCAGCACCATCTGCTCCATAAATCGCTTGATAAAGGTAGATTTTCCGGTCCGCACCGGTCCTACCACGCCCAGATAAATCTCTCCGCCGGTCCTTGCCTGAATATCCCGGTATACACTGTACTGTTCCATATAGACACTCCCCCTGCCAAAACAGATCTGTTACCGGTGACAGACTAAAAATCCGGTCACACCGGTCAGTACTGTTTCTAATATATGCAGGAGCATCCTGGAATCATGCTTTTCTGATGCAGAAAATATAAGGATCTGCCGGATCGATCAGCGTTTTCCCATGTACAGATGCCGCGGGATTCCGTCTACCATAACAGACGGGGAATCACCCTGGATCAGCGGTCTTACGTAGTCAATAAATTCTTCTGTCACATAAGTACCGTCCTTTGTGATCCACTCTCTCGGTACCATCTTCTCACCATTTGCGATCTTGTGCACATCGTAAATGCCGGTTGCGCACTGATACGGATCATCCGATACACGGTCAATGACCACCATCTTGCCGGAATCCCCTTCATCGGCTGCCTTGACAGCAGCACCGCCGACCATAAAGGCCTCATTTACATCCACGCGGGATGCAAGATGCGCTGCACTGCGCTGTAAGGTAGAAAACTCCACGGCACGGGTTTTGCATCCAATATCACGATGAATCACGTTCGCCAGGTAGCTTGCGGTTCCGGTCAGCTGCTTATGGCCGAAGGCATCGACATAATCGGAGGCACTTCCCAACTCGCTGACATAACGGCCGTCCTGGATGCGGATACCCTCAGAAACTGCGACAACGACTACATCCTTCCTGGTCAGAAGCTTGCGCACCTTTGCGGTAAACTTTTCGATGTCAAAGGTCAGCTCCGGCAGATAGATCAGATCCGGTCCGTCGCAGTCCTCTCCGCGGGACAATGCAGCTGCACCGGTCAGCCATCCGGCATTGCGGCCCATGATCTCTATGATGATCACCTGCTGTTTTTTATAAGAGAAGCCAAGGCCGTCCCGGATCACTTCTTTGGTAGAGGTTGCAATGTATTTTGCGGCACTTCCATAGCCCGGCGTATGGTCGGTCAGGGCCAGGTCGTTGTCAATGGTCTTCGGAACGCCCACGAACTTCTGGGACTGCCCCGTCAGAATTGCGTAATCCGACAGTTTTTTGATCGTGTCCATGGAATCATTTCCGCCGATATAAATAAAGCATTCAATATTCAGCTTATTTAAGATTTCAAAAATCTTTACATAAATGTCCTGATTTTCATGGATATCCGGCAGTTTATAACGGCAGGTGCCAAGGAATGCAGACGGCGTACGTTTTAAGATTTCCACATCCAGATCACTGCGGATAAACTTGGAAAGATCCACGTACTGTTCATCCAGAAGCCCCTGGATTCCATACAGCATACCGTATACCTTTTTCGCTCCGCGGTCAACCGCCGTCCGGTATACACCTGCAAGACTGGAATTGATAACGGCAGTCGGCCCTCCGGACTGTCCTACGATTACATTGCCCTTCATAAGTAAACCCTCCTTCATATAAGCTTTGCGCAACAGGGTCCCCACACCCAATTACTTTGCCTAAATAATACCATAAAAAGGAGCAAAAAGTCTAGGACTTTTCGCTCCTTTTTCGGTCGTTTTCAGACAGTTTGAATTTTTGAAACAAATTCTCGCTTTTTGTCAAACTGCGTCATCTGTTTATCTTATTCACTTAAGTACGCCTTCTTAACGGAATCATCGTTCATGAGCTCCTTTGCGTCACCGCTGAGCACAATCTTTCCGGTTTCCAGCACGTAGGCACGGTTCGCAATGGAAAGCGCTTTCTTCGCATTCTGTTCAACCAGAAGGACTGTCACGCCGTCTGCATTGATCTTGCGGATAATATCGAATATCTCATTGACATACAGCGGGGACAGACCCATGGACGGCTCGTCCATGACGATCAGCTTCGGATGAGACATCAGTGCACGGCCCATTGCCAGCATCTGCTGCTCACCACCGGAAAGCGTACCGGCCATCTGGTTTTTACGCTCTTCCAGTCGCGGGAATCGCGCATAAATCTCTTTCAGAGTCGCCTCCATCTCGTTTTTGTCATTGCGGGTGTACGCACCCAGCTTTAAGTTCTGCAGAACCGAAAGCTCTGCGAACACGCGGCGTCCCTCCGGCACATGGGCAATACCCATTCCTACTAGCTTATACCCCGGAATCTTTGTGATATTGTTTCCTTCATAGGTAATAGTGCCTGCCTTGGACGGGATCAGGCCGGTAATGGTCTGCAGTGTTGTGGTTTTCCCTGCGCCGTTTGCTCCGATCAGGGCAATGATCTCACCCTGGTTTACCTCAAATGAGATTCCCTTGATTGCCTGGATGACACCGTAGCAGACTTCCAGGTCTTTTACCTCAAGTATTGCCATTGCTCTAACCTCCTACTCTCCAAGATAAGCCGTAATAACACGCTTATCATTCAGCACTTCTGATGTCTCACCCTGGGTCAGTACCTGACCGAAGTTTAAGACCGTCAGCTTTTCACAGATACCGGAAACCAGCTTCATGTCGTGCTCGATCAGAAGCACAGTCATATCAAAATGGTCACGCACAAAACGGATGGTATCCATCAGCTCTGCGGTCTCGTTCGGGTTCATGCCGGCTGCAGGCTCGTCCAGGAGAAGAAGCTTCGGGTCCGTAGCAAGGGCGCGGGCGATTTCCAGCTTTCTCTGCTTGCCATAAGGCAGGTTGGATGCCTTGTAATCACATTCCTTATCCAGATCAAAGACCTTTAACAGCTCCATGGCCCGGGCGTTCATTTCCTTCTCTACTTTATAATAACGCGGAAGGCGGAAAATACCCTCGATGGTGGAATACGGATGATGGTTATGCAGGCCTACCTTTACGTTGTCCAGAACACTTAAATCCTTGAACAGACGGATGTTCTGGAAGGTTCTTGCAATGCCTGCCTGATTGATCTCAATGGTGCTTTTTCCGGTCAGCTCTTTGCCATCCAGGAAAATAGCGCCGTGATCTGCCTTGTAGACACCGGTCAGCAGATTGAAAATGGTAGTCTTGCCTGCGCCGTTTGGTCCGATGAGGCCGTAAAGCTGTCCCTTTTCGATGGTCAGACTGAAATTGTCCACTGCTTTTAATCCGCCAAAAGAGATGCCGATATTTTTTACTTCCAGCATAGCCATATTATGCAGCCTCCTTTGCAGATTTTTTATTTTTCTTGATACGGTCCATGAAAACAGATCTCATCTCTATGGCCTTCGGACTGGAGTTGAAGATCATCATAACGATCAGGACTACTGCGTAGATCAGCATTCGGTAATCGTTCAGGCCGCGTAAAAGCTCCGGAAGCATGGTCAGGATAATCGCCGCGATCATGGAACCGCGGATATTTCCAAGTCCGCCCAGTACCACAAATACCAGGATCATGATGGACATATTATAGCCGAAGTTCTTCGGGGTTGCCGCCAGGGAGGAGAGGTTGTGGGCATACAGAACACCTGCAACGCCTGCCAGGGCTGCGGAAATCGCAAATGCCATCAGCTTGTACTTGGTAATATTGATTCCCACGGACTCTGCCGCAATGCGGTTGTCGCGAATGGACATAATGGCGCGTCCGGTGCGGGAATTGATCAGGTTTAACACGATAAACAGGGTGATCAGCACCAGGATGATGCCTACCGTAAAGGTTGCCGCCTTCGGAGTACCGGTAATACCCTGTGCACCCTTGATGATGACAACGCCGTCCGCGCCCATGCCAAGGGATGTGGTATCCTTGATGGAAAAATGAAAGCCGTTGGAATCCATTCCCACATACAGCACATTGATAAGGTTCTTGATGATCTCGCCGAATGCAAGGGTTACGATAGCCAGATAGTCACCCTTTAACCGCAGGACCGGAATACCAATGATAATGCCGAACACGCCTGCAACGGCAGCTCCGATCAGGAGAGCCAGAAAGAAGCGCATGCCCACAGACGGGATCACATCTGTCATGCATTTGGTAAAAAACGCACCGGTAAAAGCACCTACGCACATGAAGCCTGCATGTCCCAGGCTTAACTCACCGAGAATACCGACTGTCAGGTTTAAGGATACAGCCAGGATCACATAGATACACAGAGGAACCAGAAGTCCCTTTAACAGGCTTGTCATATGTCCGGTGGCTCCAAGGATCTGGACCAGGATCCAGCAGGCAATTACGATCGCGTAAGTGATGCTGTTCTGGATTAATAATCTGTTCTTTTTCATTCCATTCACCTACACTTTCTCCGTAATCTTTTTTCCCAGGATTCCGGTCGGACGTACCAGCAGCACAATGATCAGCACTGCGAATACGATGGCATCAGAAAGCTGGGAAGAAATATATGCTTTGGAAAGATTCTCGATCACTCCTAGCAAAATACCGCCGATCAGCGCGCCCGGAATGGAGCCGATGCCGCCGAAAACAGCTGCCACAAACGCCTTGATACCCGGCATGGAACCGGTGTAGGGAGTCAGGGACGGATATGCGGAGCACAACAGTGCGCCCGCGATCGCTGCCAGGGCAGAACCGATCGCAAAGGTGATCGCGATGGTGCTGTTGACATTGATGCCCATCAGGGTTGCCGCTCCGGTATCCTCAGATACAGCCAGCATAGCCTGGCCAACCTTGGTCTTATTGATGAAGGTTGTCAGAGCTGCCATGATGATGATACAGGTAATGATCGTAACCATGGTAACACCGGAAATAGACAGCGCTCCACCCGCCAGCTTTAAGCTTGGCACATTCACAACAGATGTGAACTGACGCGCGTTGGAGCCAAAGATCAGCAGCGCCACATTCTGCAGCAGGTAGCTGACACCGATAGCCGTGATCAGAACGGCCAGGGAGGATGCGCCGCGCAGCGGCTTATAAGCGACACGCTCAATCACGACACCCAGTACCGTACAGGCGATGACTGCCGCCAGAACGCCCACCATCGGCGGGAGTCCCAGGGTACTGACTATGGTAAAAATAACGAAGCCGCCTACCATAATAATATCACCATGGGCAAAGTTCAGCATTCTCGCGATACCGTAAACCATGGTGTAGCCCAGTGCAATGATCGCGTAAACACTGCCCAGGCTGATTCCGTTGATCAAATAAGACAGAAAACTCATGTACCTACCACCTCTTTACTTTTTTTCTATGAGAAATAAAACATAACTGGAATTATAGCATAGTCAAATTTGAAGTTCAAGCAAAAGTTCGCGAATGCGCACCATTTGTCCGCGTGGCAAAGACACGTTTTTCATGTCGTTTTTCCACGTATATCACGAACTCTCCAGGTGAACACAAATTACGGAAAGCCGAAAAAAGGGAACCGCCCTGCCGGACGATCCCCTTTCGGATGTTTCCATGCTGTTTGCGTGTTGGATACACGGAAAAATTACTGCATCTCGTACTCACCGTTTACGATCTTCACAGCCTTCGGTGCTTTATTCGGCTCGCCGTTTGCGTTCCAAACCATGTCAGAACCAGTCAGGCCATCAATAGAGATCTCGGTCATAGCCGGCTTTAATGCGTCACAGATATCGGAAGCGCTCATATCAGCGGTAACGCCTGCCTTCTCAACAGCTGCCTTGATTGCGTAGATCGCATCGTAGGAATCTGCAGCAAACTGGTTCGGCTCGATGCCGTAAGCTGCTACATAAGCCTCAGTAAATGCCTTACTGCTCTCCTCAGTGGTGGAGAACGGAGTTAAGAGCATCAGACCCTCTGCCAGGGAAGTATCAAAGTTCTCTACGGAAAGGATACCATCCATACCATCACAGCCGAAGAAGACCGGTGCGAATTCTTTGTCGCTTGCCTGCTTTAAGATGATGGAAGCCTCCTGATAGTAGATCGGAAGGAATACCAGCTCTGCGCCTGCGTCTTTTGCCTTGTCAAGCTGTACGGAGAAGTCGGTGTTGCTGTCTGCGGTAAATGCCTCGTCAGCTACGATCTCCAGACCCTGGTTTGCTGCCTCAGCAACAAATGCCTCACGAATACCAGAAGAATACTCGGTAGAGCTGTCATAGATGATAGCGATCTTGGTAGCCAGCTTGTTCTCTCCAATATACTTAGCGGAAGCGGTACCCTGATCCGGGTCTGCGAAGCATACGCGGAATGCGTTGTCAGTTGCTACGCACTCAACTGCGGAACCGGACGGAGTGATCAGGAACATGTTATCAGACTCAGCCTCTGCTCCTACAGCGATACACGGTTTGGAAGTGGTCGGACCGTCTAATACCTGCATACCCCAGTCTTTTAAGGTGTTGTATGCGTTGATGGATTTCTCTGGATCATTCTCATCATCCTCAGCCTTGGTCTCGATCATCATGCCGTTGATACCGCCAGCCTCGTTGATCTCCTTTGCTGCCAGCTCTGCGCCGTTTGCGACTGCGTTACCATAAGCTGCGCCTGCACCGGTTAACGGTCCGATTATGCCTACCTTTAATGTGCCGCCTTCTGCTGCTGCCTCAGTCTCTGCACCCTCTGCTGCAGTGGTCTCAGCATTATCTGCTGCTGCGGTAGTCTCTGCCGGCTTGCTGCCGCCACATGCTGCTAAGGATGCTGCCATCATAGCTGCCATACCAAAACTAACCAGTTTTTTCTTCATAATATTTCCTCCTCTTAAATGAAAACAGGCTCCCTGAACCTTCAGGAAGCCGTATCCTTAAAGCTGAGCTAATTATAGTAGCCCGAAAAACGCTTGTCAAGAACTTTCTTGCGTTAAAGCGAAGTTGAAGCAAAGTCATACAGAATTTTCAGTTCAGAAAATTCCTACCACGGTAGATTCGCGCTTTCTTTGCTGTTTCTTCGCAACAGCAAGACGATTTTGCCAATGCTTCGCATTCCGAATTGGCAAAATCCACAACCTCTGTTTTATCATACGGAATTTTCAGTTCTGAAAATTCCTACCACGGAAGATTTGCGCTTTCTACTTTCTTGTCCCGCAGCATCAGATCAGCAACTGCCTCTTTCGCCGACTTTCCGTCAAACAGTACTTCATTGACAGCCTCGATGATCGGCATGGATACCTGATACTTTTTTGCAAGAGCCAGACCGGCCTTGGCAGAATAGACACCCTCTACCACCATCTGCACCTCGTCCATAGCCTCCTTCATGGAATAGCCTTTTCCGATCAGGATTCCGGCACGGCGGTTGCGGCTGTGCATGCTGGCACAGGTCACGATCAGGTCTCCGATCCCGGTAAGGCCGGCAAAGGTTTCCAGCTTTCCGCCCATGGCCATGCCAAGCCGGCTGATCTCCGCCACGCCCCGGGTAATGAGGGCTGCCTTGGTGTTGTCGCCATACCCAAGTCCGTCTGCGATTCCCGCTGCCAGGGCAATGACATTTTTCAATGCCCCGCCAATCTCAATTCCCAGGATATCCGGGCTGATGTAAACCCGAAATACCGGGCTCATGAAAAGATTCTGGATCTTCTCCGCAGTTTTGCGTGTTCTTGCCCCGGCCACACAGGTGGTCGGAAGCCCCCGGCTCACCTCTTCTGCATGGCTCGGTCCGGAAAGAACGGCCACATCGGCACCGGGAAGCTCTTCTTCCAGAATATCCGTCAGTGTCATGAGGGTTGCCTCCTCAATGCCCTTGGCCACATTGACCACCAGCTGTCCTTCTTTCAGGAAAGGCTTCATCTTCCGGGCAGTCTCCCGCACATAGATGGAAGGAACCGCCACCACAAGAAGATCTTTCTCCTTCATGGCACGTTCCAGGTCAGAGGTAAATTCCATATCGTCCGGAAGCACCAGATCCGGAAGAGTCTTTAAGCGATGCTCTGTTCTCAGACTTTCTGCCTCCTTTTCAAAGGCAGACCATTCCGTCACCTGATGGCCGTTCTCGTGAAGCAGGAATGCAAGGGCGGTGCCCCAGCTGCCTGCGCCGATTATACTCACATTTGCCATAGGTCTATTCCTTTCTGGCACCCAGCTTGTTTTCCGTGCCGCTTAACAGTCGTTTGATGTTGGTATGATGGCGCCAGATCCCCATAGCGGAGATCAGGCCTGCCAGCACATAGAATTCTGTCAGATGTGCCGCCGCAATGCCAAAATCACCACGGGCACCGAAAAACACCATACCGATAAAAAAGCAGATCATCACCAGGATGGATCCCAGGGATACATAGCGGGTAATGGCTACTGCAGCCACAAACACCACCAGGCAGACCAGCATCACACGCCAGTCTGTGGAGGCCAGAAGCCCAGCGGAGGCCGCAATGCCCTTGCCACCCTTAAATCCCATATAAAACGGGAAATTGTGTCCCAGGATCACGCCAAAGCCGGTGTAGAGCAGGTATACATACAGAAGCTCGGGCTGGCTGCGAAACAATACTCTTGTGATCAGGCATGCAGTAATCATCTTGCCTGCGTCACCCAGGAATACGATCAGTCCGGCCTTTTTGCCCATCACACGCAGGACATTGGTGCTGCCGGAGTTTCCGCTTCCGTAATTGCGGATATCCATATGCTTGGATCTGCTGTAGAGATAGCCGGTCTGAAACAGACCAAACACATAACCCATTACCAGACAAAGTACTCGTTCCATTTACTCCTCCTTTCCATTCCTTTCGCGGATCAGGAATTTCAGAGCCGTACCCTTAAATCCGAAGGATTCGCGGATGCGGTTTTCCAGGTATCTCACATAGGAGAAATGCATCAGTTCTTTGTCATTTACGAAAATAACGAAGGTCGGCGGCTTTACGGCTACCTGGGTCATGTAATACAGCTTCAGACGCTTGCCCTTATCAGACGGCGGCTGCTGCATTGCAACAGCTTCAGTCATGATCTCATTGAGCACGCCGGTGGCGATACGCATGGTCTGGTTCTCGCGCACCATATCGATGAGCTCAAACATCTTGTTCATACGCTGTCCGGTTACAGCAGAGATAAATACCATCTCAGCATACTGCATGAAAGACAGGGTATCCTTGATCTTTTTGGTAAACTCGTAGATAGTCTTGTCGTTCTTCTCGATGGCATCCCACTTGTTGACGGCAACGATGATGCCCTTGCCCCTGTCATGGGCGATGCCTGCAATCTTTGCGTCCTGCTCCGTCACGCCCTCGGTCGCATCAATGACCAGAATGACCACATCCGCACGCTCCACGGCAGATACGGTACGAATGATGCTGTAGCGTTCCAGATCCTCTTTGATCTTGCTTTTACGGCGCAGTCCGGCGGTATCAATAAAGATATACTCCGTTCCGTTGTATACGACCTCGGTATCGACCGCATCACGGGTGGTACCTGCAATATTGGAAACGATCACACGGTTCTCACCCAGCAGCTTATTAATAATAGAAGATTTTCCTACGTTCGGCTTACCGATGATGGCTACCTTCGGACGGTCATCCTCTTCTTCCTCTAACTGCTCCAGGGTGAAATGCCTGGACACCTCGTCTAACAGGTCACCGATTCCCAGGCGGGAAGCCGCGGATACCGGAATCGGATCGCCGATTCCCAGGTTATAGAACTCGTAGACATCGTTTCCGAATTTCTGGATGCTGTCCACCTTGTTTACCGCGAGGACCACCGGCTTTCCGGATTTGCGGAGCATGTCCGCAACCTTGGAGTCAGAATCCTGCAGACCCTGACGTACATCCACGATGAAGATAATGACATCTGCGGTGTCAATGGCAATCTGTGCCTGCTCCCTCATCTGGGACAAAATGATGTCACGGCTGTCCGGCTCAATACCACCGGTATCAACCAGGGTGAAGTTCATGTTCAGCCAGTTGCAGTCCGCATAAATACGGTCTCTGGTAACTCCCGGCGTATCCTTTACGATGGAGATGGTCTCCCCTGCCAGTACATTGAACAGGGTAGACTTTCCAACGTTCGGACGCCCTACAATGGCAACGATTGGTTTACTCATGTGTGATCTCCTTTAATTCATATCCGTCGTAGACGGTATCTTGTTCTTCTTCCAGGCCAAGAACGGCATCCACCAGATCCTGACCGCTTGATTTTACAATATTCACCGGAACTTGTAAAGCGTTTTGCACATCGGCGCGGGTGAGGTCATCCAGAAATACCTCCTCGCCACTCCGAAACATGCAGATTGGAAGCAGCAGACGCTCGCCAAGCGGCACCACCGACATCTGCTTCTTTAAATCCTGTCCAGTGATCAGACCGGCCACGGTGATGCTTTCTCCGAAAAAGTCATTGCGGATCGCGTACAGATGCACCTTTTTCTGAGGAAACTTTGCCTCGATCTTATCCAGCTGCTTTCTCAGATAAGGGTAAGCCAGCCGGCCCGTAGCAATGGACAACTCCTCCGGCTTCACCGGAAGATCCTCCGGCAGTGCCTCAAGCGCTTCTGTTACCTCGGTGTCGAGAAGACGCAGCATGCCCACGCCATTCTCCAGCTGCGGGTATCCGTCGTAACGCTCCGTCTCCGGCAGCTCCCGTTCTGCCAGAATATAGAATTCATCACTGGCATGGATGAAGTGCATGCCATACTGCTCATATATGATTTTCTGCCATTTTTCAATGATATCAATGGCATTCTCTGCATCTTCCTTCTCAAAGGGCTTTAACGGATACAGACCATCCCGGTATTTGGAAAGTCCCACCGGTACGACGGAAGCGCTCTGCATATAAGGAAGATACTTGGTCATGTCCCGGATGGTATGATCCAGCTCTTCCCGGTCATTCACGCCCTTGCACAGCACGATCTGTCCGTTCATGGGTATGCCGGCCTCACAAAGACGGTCGATCTTTTTTAATGCTTCTCCCGCAAAGCGGTTGTGGAGCATCTCGCAGCGCAGCTTCGGATTGGTGGTGTGCACCGAAATGTTGATCGGCGCCAGCTTAAAATCAATGATACGCTGGATGTCATGCTCTTTCATGTTGGTCAGCGTCACATAGTTTCCCTGAAGGAAGGAAAGACGGGAATCATCGTCCTTAAAATAGAGGGTTTCGCGCATGCCCGGCGGCATCTGGTCAATGAAACAGAAAATGCATTTGTTGCTGCAGGACTTGTAATCGCTCATAAGTCCGTTCTCAAAGGTGATGCCAAGATCCTGGTACTCATTTTCTATTTCCAGCTCCCACTGCTCGCCGTCTGCCTTTTCCACCAGCATGACCATGCTTTCGCTGTCTACATAATATTCATAATCAAAGATATCTTCCACTTCATTTCCATTGATCGTAAGTAAACGGTCTCCCGGCTCCAGCTCCAGTTCCTCCGCAATGGAACCCGGGTCAACGGATTTTATCAGATGTCCTTTTTGTTTCTTCATAGATATTCCTTTCCAGCAGATGTTCAGGGCCTGCTTTGACCTGGGTCATCCGGCTGTCAATCTGCACTCTTTTCATCATAACAAGATTCCTGTTCTTTGTCAAAGCAATCGGCCTCCGGTTTTGGGTGGATTTACCTGTTTTTTTGTTTTTTTTTACAAAATTCCCCAAGGCTCTTGACGCTTGCTTTTTTTAAGGATATAAATATGTTGGATTATAATGAACTATTTTACTTGAAGGAGTATGTACCAATGGCTAACAACTACGTGTTTAATGACATTTTACCGGTAGCGCCGTTAAAGCTCGCTGCCCTGGAAAGCTGCAAGGATCTGGCAACCAAGGTAAACGATCACATTGTCACCTTCCGCCGCAATGATACTGTTGAGCTGCTTCGCCGCCAGCAGGATTTAAACTACCGCGGCTACGATGTAGATTCCTATCTTCTTGACTGCAAATGCCCGCGTTTCGGTTCCGGTGAGGCAAAGGCCGTTATTAACGAATCTGTCCGCGGCGCTGATCTGTTTGCAATGGTAGATGTAACCAACTACAGCATCCCATACAGCGTATGCGGCTACACCAATCACATGTCCCCGGATGACCATTTCCAGGACTTAAAGCGCATCATCGGTGCTTCCGTAGCCACCGCACACCGCGTTAATGTTGTTATGCCTTTCTTATATGAAGGACGCCAGCACAAGCGTACCAAGCGCGAGTCCTTAGACTGTGCAATGGCACTGGAGGAGCTGATCTCCATGGGTGTTTCCAACATCATTACCTTCGATGCCCATGACCCGCGCGTTCAGAACGCCATTCCGTTAAGCGGCTTCGATAACTTCATGCCGACTTACCAGTTTGTAAAGGCTCTGTTCACCCACGACACCTCCTTAAAGATCGACAAGGACCATCTCATGATCATCAGCCCGGATGAGGGTGCCATGAACCGTGCCGTATACCTGGCCAACAACCTCGGGGTTGATATGGGTATGTTCTATAAACGCCGTGACTACTCCAGAGTCATTGACGGCCGCAACCCGATCGTTGCCCATGAGTTTTTGGGTACTTCCGTAGAAGGAAAGACCGTTCTCATCATTGACGATATGATCGCATCCGGCGAGAGCATGTTAGACACCGCCAGAGAGTTAAAGGAGCGCAAGGCAGAGAAAGTTATCATCTGCTGCACCTTCGGCCTGTTCACCGCTGGTCTGGAAAAATTTGACCAGTACTATCAGAATGGCTACATCGACTATGTCATTACCACCAACTTAAACTACCGTCCGAAAGAACTGTTAGACCGCGAGTGGTATCTGGAAGCTGACATGAGTAAATATCTTGCAGCCATCATTAACTCCTTCAACCACGACGTTTCTATCGGAGCTGCCCTGTCTCCGACCGAAAAGATCCAGAAGCTGGTAAAACGCTACCAGGCAGGCGGATACGATTATTATCAGACCATCCAGTAAATTTTAATAGGGACGCAAAAAAGAGCTTCACGCAGCGTATATAAGTGCTGTGCGAAGCTCTTTTTGTCTAATATGATTTTATCCCTGCTCTCTGAGAGCCAGAAACGCTGCCAGATTTCCCCGCTCCGTTCCCATGATCCGGTGAGAAAACAGATGTGACGGGTTGCACCGGGTACAGATATCCGTTGTATGGATCTGATTTGCCGGGATTCCTGCTTCCCGGAGCACGATCTGGTTTGCCCGCCACAGATCCACCTGATACTTTCCGTCTGGCTTTTGGTAAAACAGATCGTTATGGTACTGCTCTGCAAAGCCATCGGCAAATTCCGCAGCCACCTCCGGTCCTACCTCAAAGCAGTCCTGGCAGATGCTCGGTCCAATGCAGGCAATGACATCCGCCGGTTCTGTGCCGTATTCCCGGTTCATGGCCTCCAGTGTGGCTTTTCCCATGCGATGCACCGTGCCCCTCCAGCCGGAATGGGACAGTCCGACAGCCCTGTGGACCGGATCCACAAAATACAGTGGCACACAGTCCGCGTAAAAAGTCACCAGCGTGATACTCGGAATATCCGTGATCAGGCCATCTACATCCTGATAATCCCGCTCTTTTACAATGCCCTTTCCCGCGTCTTCCTCCGTCACCTTGCGGACATTGGTGGTGTGGGTCTGGTAGGAAAGCACCATCTTCTCTGCATCGGTTCCGAGAACGGCTGCCATGCGGCGGTAATTTTCCATTACATGCTGCGGATCATCATTCCGGGTAAAGCTGAAGTTCATGCTAGAGAACACGCCCTCGCTGACACCTCCGTGGCGGGTGGAAAAGGCATGGCTTACCAGACCGGTGGCATCCAAAGCCGGAAAGGCCAGATAGGTAACGCCGTTTTTCTCACGGATTTCAATTTCCGATTTTTCCAAACTGCGCTCCATGCAGCAGCTTTCCGTCTGTCCTGCTGTTGTCATGCCGCTCTGCTTGCGGATCCATGCTTTCTGTTCCATCTGTACCCTCTCCTTTTCGTTCTGAATTTTCCATGTCTGCACTAAACTGCATATTCAGCACAATTTTCAATGTCCCTATGCGAACGCGTCCCGAATCCAGTTAATCTGATCTCCCAGTATACTCACCACATCAAAACGGCACGGCATGTCCTCGCGGTAATGTCGGCTGTACAGATAGAACTGCGCCGTATAGCGTATCCGCTGCTGTTTGATATGGCCAACCGCCTCTGCAGGCATACCATTGCGTGCTGTTTTCCTGTATTTTACCTCGACAAATACCAGATACTGTCCGTCCATTCCGATCAGGTCGATCTCACCCTGGCGGCAGCGAAAATTCCGCTCCAGAATTTTCACACCCCGGCGGGTCAGAAAGTCTGCCGCCAGTTCTTCTTTCCGGGTTCCGGTCTCCCGTTTATTTTCTTTGTATTCCATTCACACCTGTGCCTTCTGACCACACTGTTTTCCAGAAACCTGCTCTGTTCGTTTTCTGCATCCATCCTGCTTTTACACAAAATTCTTGATAAAGCTTCTTCTATGGATCGGGGTTGGCCCATACTCTTTCAGTGCCGCAATGTGCGCTGCGGTTCCATATCCCTTGTGCTTGGCAAAGCCATATTCCGGAAATAAGGTATCATACTCAACCATCATGTGATCCCTGGTCACTTTTGCTAAAATACTGGCTGCCGCAATGGAAACACTCTTGGCATCTCCCTTGATGATCGGCACCTGATTGATCTCCACCCCCGGAATGGTCACCGCGTCATTGAGCAGCAGATCCGGCTGCACGGAGAGCCCGGCAATGGCCTGGCGCATGGCTTCATAGGTGGCCTGTAAAATATTGATCTCATCAATCAGATCCGGCCCCACGATGCCAACACTCCAGGCAACCGCCTTTTCCTTGATTTCTGTAAACAGGGCTTCCCTGCGCTTCTCGGAAAGCTTCTTGGAATCGTTTAAAAACAGGATCTCACAATCCACCGGCAGGATCGCTGCCCCGGCCACCACCGGACCTGCTAACGGGCCACGGCCTGCCTCATCAATGCCGCAGATGGCAGTGCAGGCTGCGTAGGTATCCTCGTACTCCCGCATCAGAGCCAGACGGGCGCGCTCTGCTTCCAGCTTCTCTCCGGTTAAGGTTCTCAGTGCCATGCTTACGCCTCCCCGCTCTCGCTGCCCTGATCTGCAGCGCCTGATTCCTGTACGGAATCCACTTTGTCCCCATCATTTTTCTTCACCGGAGGAAATTCCAGTGTAATGCGCCCCAGCTTTCCGCTGCGGTAATCATCGATCACCAAAGCTGCAGCACGGCTGTAATCCGGCTCACCGCCCTTAGCCAGGCATCCCCGCACCTTTGCCACCTGGATCAGCAGGTTTTCCTCAGAAGACTCATCAATCTTATAGCGGTCCTTCAATACATCCGGATAATGCTCCTGAAGCAGTTTCAGAAGTTCCAGAGCCAGCTCGTCTTTATTTAGGATTTCGTCGTTGATGGAACCGATAAAGGCTAACAGCAGTCCCACTCTCTGATCTTCAAATTTTGGCCAGAGGATACCCGGGGTATCCAGAAGCTCCAGAGTCTTGTTTAACCGGATCCACTGGTTTCCCTTGGTCACGCCCGGCTTGTTTCCGGTTTTGGCGCAGGCCTTTCCCGCGAAAGAGTTGATAAAAGTAGATTTACCAACATTCGGGATTCCCACCACCATGGCGCGCACCGGTCGGTTCATGATGCCTCTGCGGCGGTCGCGCTCAATTTTTTCTTTGCAGGCTTCCTGAACCACTCCATTGATCTGCTTGATGCCGGCGCCGCTGCGGGAATTGATCTTCACAACAAAATATCCCTTTTCCTTAAACCAGCTGGTCCATGCCTCATTGTAGCGTTCGCTGGACAGATCTGACTTATTTAACAGGATCAGTCTTGCCTTTCCCTTTCCAAGCTCATCAATATCCGGGTTGCGGCTTGCTAACGGCACACGGGCGTCAACTACTTCGATGATCAGGTCGATCAGCTTGATGTCTTCTTTCATGGCACGCTTTGCTTTGGTCATGTGCCCTGGATACCACTGTATATTCACGACATTTCCTCCTATATCTTCGTATTATTATCTATCATCTCAGGACCGGATCAGACTGATATGGATCAGCGGAAACATGCGCAGCCACACTTTTCCAATGATCTGGTCTTCCCGGACATTGCCGATGTTGGCAAACCGGCTGTCTTCACTGCTGTCCGGATTATCCCCCAGCAGAAAATATTCTTTATCTTCTAATTGAACCGGATTCTCCGCCAGTCCGGAAAGAGAAATCTTCCGGTTGCCCGGCAGGGAAATCTGTTCCTGATTTACATACAATTTCCCGTCTATGATCTGGACCACATCACCGGGGACGGCCACAACACGCTTCACGTTGGTTTTCTGGTCCTCCCGCTCAAATACTACGACATCCATGCGGTCCGGCTTTCCGATCTCATAGGTCAGCCGATTCATCAAAACCACGTCACCAGAATTTAAAAGAGGATACATGGACTGCCCGTTCACCGTGATCTGTGTTCCAAAAAACACCAGACAGAACCAGGCAAAAGCCAGCGCCACTACCACATCCACAATCCAGCTGCAGATCTTCCGGATCATATTCTGTTCATCACTCAGATAAAAATCCACCTGTTTATGCTCCATTCTACCGTGTGTTCTCACGGACAAAAACACCTTCTGTAAATACCATTCCACATGGCAAAAAGGGGGAAGTTGCTTGCAACTCCCCCACTTTCCTGTTCTGCGCGTCCTGAGCGCATAATACGCAGAAAGGGACAATTTTCATTGTCCCCTGTTCCACGCAAAATTATTTTACTAACTCTTTAACCTTAGCAGCTTTACCTACTCTGTCTCTTAAGTAGTTCAGTTTTGCACGTCTTACTTTACCTCTTCTGACAACCTCAATGTTGTCTACGAACGGGGAATGAACCGGCCAGGTCTTCTCTACGCCGATGCCGTTGGAGTTCTTACGAACGGTGAAGGTCTCTCTTGCGCCGCCGTTCTGTCTCTTGATTACGGTACCCTCGAATACCTGGATTCTCTCGCGGTTACCCTCTTTGATCTTGTTGTAGACCTTAACGGTATCGCCTACGGAAAACTCCGGTACGGAAGCCTTTAACTGTGCTGCTTCAATGTTCTTAATAATTTCGTTCATTTGTGTGATCCTCCTTCATATGTTTGATGTTCTTTAATGCTTCTTCCGCAACAGAGGAACATCTCTTTTTCTAGTCACAACGGTATAATGATATCATAGGGACAAATAAATTGCAAGCACTATTTTGCTGAATTTACTCCCCTGAATTTACTTCTCCTGTGCCTCTTTCTCTGCCATCAGCTCTGCCAGATACTGGCGCTCTTTCTTCGACAGATTTGCCTCTTCCAGAAGATCCGGCCGTCTCTCCAGGGTCCGCCTGATAGACTGCTGACGTCTCCAGGTCTCAATGTTTTTGTGGTGTCCGGAAAGAAGCACCTCCGGCACGCGCATACCCTGGTAAACCTCCGGGCGGGTGTACTGCGGGTACTCAAGGAGATTGTCGTGGAAGGACTCGATCTCCGCGGAAACATCGTTATTTAAAACGCCCGGCACCAGGCGGGAAATACAGTCGATCATGACCATGGCCGGAAGCTCACCGCCGGTCAGGACATAATCGCCCACGGAAAGATAATCGGTCACGATGAGCTCTAACGCGCGCTCATCAATGCCCTCATAATGCCCGCAAAGGAAGACCAGATCTTCTTCCTGCGCCAGCTCCTCGGCAATCTTCTGGTTGAAGGTCTGTCCCTGCGGAGTCATGTAAAGGACGCGGGGACGCTTGCCGATACGCTCACAAAGCGCCTCGTAGGCATCACACACCGGAGCCGCCTGCATCACCATGCCTGCTCCGCCGCCATATGGGGTATCATCCACGTGGCCGTGCTTTTCTTTCGTGTAATCCCGGATATTGACCGCCTCAATGGAAAGCAGGCCTTTTCCGGCTGCCCGTCCGATGATGCTGGTATTCAAGCCGTCTAACACCATCTCCGGGAACAATGTTAAAATATGATAATTCATGCTTTTGCTTTCTCCTGATTTCAGCGTATTACAGGTCCAGAAGGCCATCCAGGATATGGACGGTCACCATCTGGTTCTCCAGGTTTACATCCAGAATGCACTGCGGGATAGCCGGGAACAGATACTCTTTGCCTTCCAGACTTTCGATAACGTAAACATCGTTGGCACCAGTCTGAAGGACATCAGTCAGGGTACCGAACTCTTTTCCCTCATCGGTCACGACTTTTAAACCGATCAGATCGGTGATAAAATTCTCGTTCGGAGCCAGCTTCACGGCCTGGTCGCGGCGGATCAGCAGATCCTTTCCCTTGTATTTTTCGATTTCGTTGATATTGTTAAACTCCTTGAATTTCAGGATGACCATGTTTTTGAAGAACTTGACGCTCTCAATGGACAGGGTCATCTGCTCTCTGCCAGTATCAAGGATGACGGTTTTCAGCTTTTTAAAACGATTTACATCATCGGTCGTAGGGTATACTTTGACCTCACCGCGTACACCGTGGGTGGATGAGATCACGCCGACTCTTAAGGTATCCTCCATCTTCCATTCCTCCAGATTTTTATAAAAGAAAAACTGCCGCAGGAAAATCCGACGACAGTTTCTGATGGCTACTGTATATCTACAACAACCTTTTTTTCTTCTTTGGAAGCGGCTGCCTTGACAACGGAGCGGATCGCCTTCGCGATGCGTCCCTGCTTGCCAATCACCTTTCCCATATCAGATGGGGCAACCTTTAGCTCAATAAAGGTGCCGCTTTCCTTTTCGGTCTCGGTAACAACCACCTCGTCCGGATTGTCAACTAATGCTTTTGCAATAACCTCAACCAGTTCTTTCATAGCGATCACCTCTCAGATTACTGAATGCCAGCGGTCTTCAGAAGCTTTGCTACACGGTCGGTCGGCTGTGCGCCGTTTGCTAACCACTCCTTGGTAGCCTCCTCGTCAAACTTGATAACGCTCGGCTCCTGGTTCGGATCGTAAGTACCAACCTCAGCGATGAATCTGCCATCTCTCGGGGATCTGGAATCTGCAACAATGACTCTATAGAAAGGTTTTTTCTTAGCACCCATTCTTCTTAATCTCATCTTTACTGCCATGTCAATTTCACCTCCTTAAAATATACTGATAATGTATCAACAAATACAGAAAACTCTGTACTGTCACCATATAAGCTGCCCTAGAAAGGCATTTTCAGCTTTCCGAGCATACCGCCCAGTCCGCCGCGTCCGCGCTTACCGCCCATCATGCCAGGAAGCTGCTTCATCATTTTCTTCATCTGATCAAACTGCTTGGCAATACGGTTTACCTCGCTGATATCCACCCCCGCGCCCTTTGCGATACGCTGTTTGCGGGAAGGATTTAAGAGGCCCGGATTGGCGCGCTCTTCTTTTGTCATGGACAGGATGATAGCCTCCACACGGTCCATGGATTTCTCATCCACCTCCGGGATTCCGCCCTTCATCTGCGACATTCCCGGCATCATGCTCATAATGCTGGTCAGTCCGCCCATTTTTTTGATCTGACGCATCTGGTCCAGGAAATCGTTGTAGTCAAACTCTGCCTTGCGCAGCTTCTGACTCATTTCCTTCGCCTTTTCCTCGTCAACCTCCATCTCGGCTTTCTCGATCAGGGTGAGAATGTCTCCCATGCCCAGGATTCGGGATGCCATACGGTCCGGGTAAAACTGTTCCAGATCGGAAAGCTTCTCTCCCATACCTATATATAAAATCGGCTTCCCGGTTACGGCCCGGATGGAAAGGGCTGCACCGCCTCGGGTATCGCCATCCAGTTTGGTAAGGATGACACCGTCGATACCGACTTTATCCTGGAAATTCGATGCTACATTGACTGCGTCCTGACCGGTCATGGCGTCTACCACCAAAATAGTCTGGTCTACGCTTACAGCCTCTTTGATGTTCTCGAGCTCTTCCATCATGCCTTCATCTACATGAAGACGTCCGGCGGTATCGAGGATCACCACATTGTAGCCATTCTTTGCCGCGTGCTCCATAGCGGCCTTTGCAATATTGACCGGGCTCTGATTTTCTCCCATGGAGAAGACCGGAACGCCCTGTTTGTCTCCGTTGATCTGGAGCTGCTGGATTGCTGCCGGACGATATACGTCACAGGCAACCAGAACCGGCTTGCGGCCCTTTGCCTTCAGCTTTCCTGCGATCTTCGCTGTCGTTGTCGTCTTACCTGCACCCTGAAGACCTGCCATCATGATGACGGTGATCTCATTGGTAGGCTTTAATGCGATTTCCGTAGTATCGGAACCCATCAGGCGGATCAGTTCTTCGTTAACGATTTTGATCACCATCTGGCCCGGCTGCAGGGAACCCAGCACTTCTTCGCCAACGGCGCGTTCCTGAACGGAGCTTATGAACTGTTTTACAACCTTGAAGCTTACGTCTGCTTCCAGGAGAGCCATCTTGACCTCCTTGAGCGCAGTCTTGACATCCGCTTCGCTTAAACGGCCCTTGCCGCGCAGGTTTTTAAACACGTTCTGCAGTTTATCGGATAAGCTTTCAAACGCCATAGGTAACCTCCTGTTCAGAACCGATCACGGCATACGCCGAAATCAAAGTTCCATGATGTCGTTGGAAATCTGCTCAATCTCATCGATCAGACTTTCATCTTTTGTTTCCTTGAAAACCCTGGTCTTTTTATGGATCTCCTCCACCATGCGGCGGGTAGTCTGGAACTTGCTGATCAGATGCAGCTTGTCCTCATACGCACTCAGGGTCTTGTCGCAGCGCTTGATGAGGTCGTGAACACCCTGACGGCTGATCCCGTTTTCCTCGGCAATCTCACTTAAGGACATGTCGTTATACACCACATCCTCGTAGATGCTGCGCTGATGCTCTGTGAGCAACTCTCCATAAAAATCATAAAGCAAACTCTGTTTTACAATGCTTTCCATAACATCACCTTGGCTATCATACACGAAAGGCGCATTGCTGTCAAGTATTTTTTCTTGACACTTATAAAAATTTTTGTTTTTCTTTTTATACACCTGTTTTCGGGCAGATATCAGCCAGACAGCACCGGTCGCAATACGGCTTTGTTCGGGCCGTGCAGACCTCTCTTCCATGCCATACCAGCCGATGACAGAAATCGCTGCCCTCCTCCGGCGGCACCAGCTTCCAGAGTTCCATTTCAACCTTTTTCGGTTCCTTAATGCCGTCTACCAGTCCCATGCGGTTTACCAGGCGGATACAGTGGGTGTCTGTAACAATGGCCGGTTTGCCAAACACATCACCCATGATCAGATTGGCGCTTTTTCTTCCCACTCCGGGAAGCTTCAACAGAGCATCAAAATCCTCCGGCACCTTACTGCCGTACTCATCCCGCAGCATCTTCATACAGGCGCTGATGTCTCTGGCCTTACTCTTTCCCAGACCGCAGGGCCTGACGATTTCCTCAATTTCTTCCACCGGTGCCTCCGCCAGGGCATTCACATCCGGAAACTTTTTATAGAGTGCCGGAACCACCTGATTGACCCGCTCATCGGTGCACTGGGCCGCCAGACGCACGCTCACTAAAAGCTTCCAGGCTTCCTCGTAATCCAGGGTGCAGTCTGCGTCCGGGTAAGCCTCCTTCAGTCTCCGGATGATTTCCAGAGTCTTTTGTTTTTTTGTCATAGGATGAACCTCACTATTGCAGGAACAGGTGCCGGTATCGTTCCGATGCATACTGGCACCTGCAATATTTACTCGTTTGATTTTCGGTTAATGAATTCTGTCCGGATCTTGGAATAAACGAATTTCTGGCTGTGGTAGAGCCCATAATATCCAGACAGGGTAAAGCACACTGCCACGGCAATGGCATAATATGGCATTGCGGCAAATCCAAAAAGTTCAAATGCCATGAACATCGTGGACACCGGACAGTTTGTCACGCTTACGAACAGGCATGCCATTCCAACCGATGCGCACAGTCCGACCGGCAGTCCGGTCACCAGGCTCATCAAGTAGCCAAACGCGGCGCCGACCGTCAGCGTCGGCACGATCTCTCCGCCCTTAAAGCCTGCGCCAAGCGCTACTCCGGTAAACAGGATCTTCATCAAAAATGCATAAACCGGAATTCTTTCACCTTCAAATACCATTTCGATGATCTGCGCACCGCTTCCGTTGTAAAGCCGCGCCGGAAACAGGAGGGTCAGGACAATAAAGATCGCGGATCCCGCCAGCACGCGGATATAGGGATTTGGAAAAACCTTCCGGTAAGCATGACCACACTGATGCAGGCTGACACAAAGGAAGATTCCGACACAGGCACACAAAATTCCGATGAGCACTGTCAGAAGCGCAGATGAGGCGCCAAACTCCGGCACCAGGCCGATCTCATAATGCTCCGGAGCCAGACCCAGGAATTTTGCCACTGACACACCGACAAACGCCGAAAAAACGCATGGAACCAGAGCCGCATAGTACATAACGCCAATGCTGATGACCTCCATGGCAAACACGGCTGCCGCAAGCGGAGTTCCGAAGATAGCGGAGAACCCGGCACTCATGCCGCACATAATGGCAATCTTTCTGTCCTTCTCATCCAGTCGAAAAGCCTTACCGATCAGGTTTCCCAGGCTTCCGCCAAGCTGCAGTGCTGCTCCCTCCCGGCCGACGGAAGCCGTGGCCAGATGACTCAGCAAGGTTGAGATAAAGATCAGCGGAGCAGTTGCCGGTGTAACCTCCTCTGTGGAGGAAATAGAATCCAGGACCATATCCGTACCGCGGTTTTTTTCTTCATGCGCAAACCGGTACAGCCACACGATCAGGAGTCCGACAAGCGGAAGCAGATACAACGTCCAGCTATGGCTCTTCCAGAAAGCAGTCGCTTTCTGGATGCCAAGGCCAAACAGTGTTCCGGCCAGACCGATCGTCACACCGGAAATCGCGGAAATGAAGGTCCATTTCAAAAAATAGCGGATATTCTGACGGAGCGCCTGGATTGTCTCATTTGTATGTTCTGTCATGATCATTCACCGCTCAGTCACTGTAGGTGCCCTTGGACTTCACCAGCTTCGGGCGGTATCCGGCATCGTTTAAGGCCTGCACAATACGGTTCTTGTGATCCGTTCCCTCAGCCTCCAGGGTGATTCTAAGCTCCACAGCCGCATTGCGGTTGATACTGATGAACTGATTGTGTTCAAGCTTAATGACATTGCCGCGCTGGTCAGCAAGGAGCGTTGAAACCTTTGCCAGCTCGCCTGGCTTGTCCGGAAGCAGAACGGATACGGTGAAGATACGGTCTCTCTGGATCAGTCCATGCTGTACCACGGAGGACATGGTAATGACATCCATGTTGCCGCCGCTTAAGATGGAAACAATCTTCTTTTTCTGTACATTTAAGTGCTTTAATGCCGCTACGGTTAACAGACCGGAGTTCTCCACGATCATCTTGTGATTCTCTACCATATCGAGGAAGGCAACAATCAGCTCGGAATCCTCCACGGTAATGATATCATCCACATTTTTCTGGATGTACGGGAACAGCTTCTCACCCGGACGCTTTACCGCGGTACCATCTGCAATGGTGTTTACGGTCGGAAGTGTCAGCACATGGCCTGCCTTTAAGGACTCCTGCATGCAGTTTGCTCCGGCCGGCTCAACGCCGATCACCTTAATCTTCGGATTTAAGAGCTTTGCCAGGGTGGAAACGCCGGTGCAGAGTCCGCCTCCTCCGATCGGGACCAGGATATAATCTACAGTCGGCAGCTCTTTAATGATCTCCATGGCAATGCTTCCCTGACCGGTTGCCACATCCAGGTCGTCGAACGGATGCACAAAGGTGTAGCCGTGCTCCGCAGCCAGCTCGTATGCGTGGTCACAGGCCTCGTCGAATACATCTCCGTACAGTACAACCTCCGCTCCATAGCTTCTGGTGCGGTTCACCTTCATGAGCGGAGTCGTGGTCGGCATCACGATGGTAGCCGGAATGCCAGCCAGCTTTGCCGCGTAGGCTACGCCCTGGGCATGGTTTCCTGCGGACGCAGTGATCAGTCCCCGCTGTTTTTCTTCCTCTGTCAGGGTACTGATCTTATAGTAAGCGCCGCGTACCTTGTAAGCGCCGGTGTACTGCATGTTCTCCGGCTTAAAGTATACCTTATTTCCGGTTGCAGCAGAAAAATACTCGCTGTAAACCAGTTTGGTTTCCTGGGTGACCTTCTTAACCTCCTCGGAAGCCTCCTCAAATTTTTCGAGGGTTAAGCCCTCTTCCTTTGCTTCTTCTACTACCTGCTCTTTTGCCATCGTCTGTATCTCCTTATGTTCTTTATTCGTAACTGTTCAGTACCCTCACAGTTATAAGCAAAAATCCATTGAAAATTGCCTTCGGCAATGGGATTTTTGCCTGTAAGCCCATATTTTCGTACGGTCAGCGCAGTAAATGCACAGACCTACTGAACAGTTACCTTTATTTATCTTTCTTTACATCAAACAGAGCCGTCACGAAATCCTCGGAATTGAACTTCTGAAGATCGTCAATCTTCTCGCCCACACCCACGTATTTGACCGGGATGCCAAGCTCTGACTGTATAGCCACTGCGATACCGCCCTTTGCAGTACCGTCAAGCTTTGTCAGGATGATGCCTGTGATGTCAGCAACCTCCATGAACTGCTTTGCCTGTGCCATGGCATTCTGTCCGGTGGTGCCATCCAGTACCACCAGGGTCTCGCGGTAGGCATCCGGATATTCCTTGTCAATGATGCGGTTGATCTTTCTCAGCTCCTCCATCAGGTTTTTCTTATTGTGCAGACGGCCTGCGGTATCACAGATCAGCACATCGGCCTGGCGGGATTTGGCTGCTGCCACCGCATCATAAATGACCGCTGCTGGGTCAGAGCCCTCCTGCTGTGCGATGATTTCCACCCCGGCGCGGTTTGCCCACTCCGTCAGCTGCTCAATTGCTGCCGCACGGAAGGTATCAGCCGCTGCCAGGATCACCTTCTTGCCCTCATCCTTCAACTGGCCTGCCAGCTTGCCGACGGAAGTGGTCTTGCCGACACCGTTTACACCGATCACCAGAACCACGGATTTGCGGTTTTCAAACTCGTAGGCATTTTCGCCTAAATCCATCTGTTCCCGGATGGAATCGATCAGAAGCTGTTTGCATTCAGCCGGTTCCTTGATATGCTGTTCTTTGACTTTTTTTCGTAAATCTTCCAGCACGGACATGGTGGTCTGGATGCCCAGATCGCCCATGATCAGGGTCTCTTCCAGTTCCTCATAAAAATCCTCATCAATAGCAGAGAAACCACTGAAGATGGAATCCATGCCGGAGACAATATTCTCTCTCGTTTTGTTTAAGCCTTCAACCAGACGGCTGAAAAAGCCTTTCTTCTTTTCTTCCACTCGCGAGCCTCCTTATTTGTAAAAATCTACGCGTCCAGCTGGTCCTCGATCAGATTGACCGATACCAGGGTCGATACGCCCTTCTCCTGCATGGTGATGCCATACAGACGGTCCGCCGCCACCATAGTGCCGCGTCGGTGGGTTATAACAATAAACTGCGTGTATTTGGTCAGTTTATGCAAATATCCTGCATAGCGGTCTACGTTGGAATCATCCAGGGCCGCCTCGATCTCATCCAGCAAACAGAAGGGAGACGGCTTTAAGTTCTGGATCGCAAACAGCAGCGAAATGGCTGTCAGCGCCTTCTCTCCTCCGGAAAGCTGCATCATGTTCTGCAGCTTCTTACCCGGCGGCTGGGCAATGATCTGAATGCCCGCCTCCAGAATGTCTTCCTCTTCCTGCAAAGACAGGGTACCGTGTCCGCCGCCGAAAAGCTCCTTAAATACCCGGTCAAATTCTTTCCGGATCTCCTGGAATTTTTCTTCAAACTGACGCCGCATGCCGGTATCCAGTTCTTCAATGATCCCCTGCAGGGTGGCTTCCGCCTCCACCAGGTCATCGTGCTGGGTCTTCATAAACTCATAACGCTCTGAAATCTCTTTGTAATCCTCAATCGCATTGACATTGACACTGCCCAGAGCACGGATGGAAGCCTTCAGCTCCTCGATCCGTTTTTTTACCTCAGCAAGCGAAGCTTCTTCTGTACTGCGAAGCTCCTTTGCCGCGCCAGGAGTCAGCTCGTATTCATTCCACAGATAAGTGATCTGACTTTCCCGCCGCTCCTCCAGCTTTTCCCGCTGGCCCTGCAGGCGGAACAGATCCTTGTCCAGACGGCCAATACGCCCGGACAAGTCTTCCCGTTTTCCAAAAAAGGACTTCTGCCAGCCGGATTTTTCTTCTTTCAGGGCCGCCTGAGTCTCAATCTCTGCGGCAATCTTCTGTTTTTCTTCCTCCGCATGCAGGATCAGTTCCTGAAGATCTGCGATCTCACGATTCTTTTCGTCTATGGCAGAACCGGAATCGGTACCGTGACTCTTAAGCCCGGCCTGTTCTTCTTTGAGTGTCAGGATCTCCTGCTCAACGCGACGGATATTTTCTTTCACAAAATCCACCCGCTGCTTTAAGTTTGCTGCTTCCAGGCGAATGGTCTCCAGCACCTTCGCTTTTTCCTCACGGATCTTCTTTTGCATTTCCAGCTCACCGGATATGTTCTCCATCAGCGTCTGTTCCTGGTCACTGTCCTTTTTCAGGATATCGCGCTCCAGGGCAAGCTTCTTTCTGCCTGCCTCGATCTCGCTGATCTGGCTCTCCAGCTGGCTGTTTTCCAGTGCGAGATCCTGGTAGGAATCCCGGATTTCTTCCCGCTTGTCCTCCAGCTGACTGACGCTCATCTGCCTGGTATTGACCAGCAGGGAAACCTGGTGATGCTCTGCTTTCAGGCTTTCCAGCTCTTCCTTTTTCTGCTGCGCCAGGCCCTCATTCATGGTCAGCTCCTCCTGCAGACGATCGGAAGCCTTCAATGCCTTCTGGCATGCTGCCTCCAGTTCTTCCAGCTCCCGTTTCCGTCCCAGAAGATTGCTGGAATTCTTGAAGGCACCACCTGTCATGGAACCGCCGGCGCTTAAGAGCTCACCCTCCAGCGTGACAATCCGCAGGGAATATCTGAATTTTCTTGCCAGGGCAATGGCATGATCGATGGTATCAGCCACTACCACACGCCCCAGCAGGTATTTCGCAAGGATCTGATACTCATTTTCCACATGGACCAGATCACTGGCCAGACCGATCACTCCCGGTTCGCTCAGCGCTTCCGGCTTTGAGAACCCGCCGCCCTGGCCGATGCTGGTAAGCGGCAGAAAGGTCACCCTGCCATACCGGTTCTTCTTTAAATACTCGATAAGCTGCTTGGCCGTCTGCTCCGAATCTGTTACCACATTCTGAATGCTTCCGCCCAGAGCTGTCTCAATGGCGGTCTCATACTTTTTCTCAGTAGTGATCAGATCTGCAACGACACCGCGGATGCCATGCACCCGGTCCCGTACTTCCATAACCCGGCGGATACTGCCGCCATAGCCCTCATAACGCTCTGCGAGGTTTTTTAAAGATTCCAGCCTTGTATATGCCGTACGGTATTCCTGCTGCTTTTCATTTAAGGAGCGGGTCATACGCCGCACCTCTTCTTCATATTGTGCCAGCTGTCCCTCGCACTCGGTCTGGGCCAGCTCCAGCGCTTCCAGGCGCCCGGCTGCTTCCGCAAGCTTCCGGCGCTCAGCATCCAGCTGTTCATCCTGCACAGATTCATCACTCTTAAATTTCAGAAGCTTCTGACAGACCTCAGAACGGCGCACCTGCACCTGCTCCAGCATCGCCTCATAGCGCTGGTCCTGCGCATGGATAGAAGCAGTCTCATTCATGCCATTCATCATTCTGGTTCTGGCATCCTCGATCTGCTGCTCCATGAGCATCAGCTTTTCATCCAGCGCCATCAGCTCAGCCTGTGCAGTCTCCTGACTGCTCTTGCTGATGCTTTCTGCCTCAGCAATGCCTGCGTTATCTGCCTGATACTGTCGGACCTGCCCCTGCTTTTCTTCCAGGGCATGCGCAATGGACTCAATGCGGGAGCGGATGTGCTCCGCGTTCATCTTCTCGGTATTGATCTGTTCTTTTAATACATTGATCTGGCCTTCCAGATTGCCTTTGAGCATCTCAGCCTGGTTCATCTGATCTCGCTTTTCTGTCAGCTGGCCGTCCAGCTCTGCGACCTCCTGCTCCAATTGCTCATACGCTTCTTTCAAATGCTCCGATTCCGCATTTGCGTCCTGCAGGTCTCCGGAAACAATGGACTCCCGCCTGCTGATTTCCTGCAGCTGTTTTCCGTTTTCTTCGGATTCCATTAAAAACAGATTCACATCACAGGCTTTTAGTTCTTCCCGCAAAGCCAGATATTTTTTTGCCGTTTCTGACTGTCTGGCCAGAGGTCCTACCTGTTTTTCCAGTTCAGAAAGAATGTCGCTTACGCGGACCAGATTCTGTTTCTCATCTTCCAGCTTTTTCTGGGCAATGGCCTTGCGGCGCTTGAACTTCACGATTCCGGCTGCCTCATCAAAAAGCTCCCGGCGTTCCTCCGGCTTGCCACTTAAGATCTTGTCAATCTGGCCCTGTCCGATGATGGAATAGCCCTCCTTACCGATACCGGTATCATAAAACAGCTCACTGATATCTTTTAGGCGGCAGGTACTCCCGTTAATCTTATACTCACTCTCACCGGAGCGGTACAGACGTCTGGACACGGTCACCTCATCATAATCTATAGAAAGCTGATGGTCGGAATTATCCAGGGTAATGGCCACATAGGCAAATCCCTGTGGCTTTCGGATCTCCGTTCCCGCAAAGATAACATCCTGCATGGATCCGCCTCGCAGCTGCTTTGCGCGCTGCTCACCGAGCACCCAGCGCACCGCGTCGGCAACATTGCTCTTGCCGCTTCCGTTCGGCCCTACAATACCGGTAATTCCGTTGTGGAACTCAAACAGGATCTTGTTGGCAAAGGATTTGAATCCCTGTATCTCAATGCTCTTTAAATACATTCTTTCCCTCTCAGTTTCAAAATGCCATGGTAAGCGGCCACAGCCTCCGCTGCCTTCTTGGTTCCGCCGGTTCCGCGTCCCAGCTCCTCACCGCCGGACAGTGCGCGTACTTCAAAAACCTTATGATGATCCGGCCCCTCTTCCCGCAGGATCTCATACTCCAGATGTGCGCCTGCAGTAGCCTGGATCATTTCCTGCAGAATAGTCTTGCTATCGTAAAAGAGCTGCTTGTGCTCAATATCATTCAGGATAAACCGGTGAATGAACTCTTTTGCATTAGCAAAACCACCATCCAGATAGATAGAACCGATCAGGGCCTCCATAGCATCGGAAACCACGGAATTACGCTCTCTTCCGCCGGTGGCCTCCTCGCCCTTTCCCAAAAGCAGATAGCTGCCCAGCTCCAGATCGGCTGCGCAGTAAGCCAGGGTCGGCTCGCACACCAGGCTGGCACGGATCTTGGAGAGCTCTCCCTCCGGCTTCTCCGGGTACTTGTGATACAGGAAATCACTGGAAACCACTTCCAGAACGGCATCACCCAAAAACTCCAGACGTTCGTTGCAGACTGCCTTGTCCTTCTTATGTTCATTGGCATAGGAACTGTGGGTCAGGGCGCGGTGGAACAGATTTTTGTCCCGAAAGGTATAGCCGCACCTGCGTTCCAGCTCGTTTAAATCACGATTCATATACGTTAAACTCCTTATCGTTCTTCATTGGCATGCATTCAGCCACACACATATTATGGAAAGGGGCGCGCAAGGAATGCACAGCCCCTTTCTTGATTTCTTTGTAACTGTTCAGCAACTTCACAGTCACATTCCTTTCATACTGTTTTCAACTAGCCGTTTTCCGGCTCCGGCTTAGTTCAATGCGTTTTTGATCTGCTCAATCGCGTCGGAAACGCTGACGATCTGCTCAGCAACCTCCGTCGGGATCTCGATATCAAACTCTTCTTCAATACCCATGATGATCTGGAAGATATCCAGGGAATCTGCGCCAAGATCTTCTACGAAGGTAGTCTCCATGGTGATCTCATCCGGCTCAATGTTTAATACCTCTGCGATGATGTTCTGTAATTTCTCAAATTCCATAATTTCCTCTCCTAACTTTTCTTTCTTATTTTGTAACTGCCCGAAGCCCGGACCGTTTACTTACTGAATTTCCTGTGCCTGGCTGTCCAGACATTCTTTAATCTTTTCGTTGATCTTCTGTTCTTTGAAGGTCACACACTGAATAATGGAATTGCAGACCTCAGTAGACTTGGAACTTCCGTGAGTCTTAACCACAAGACCTTTCAGTCCCAGCATCGGTGCGCCGCCGTACTGGCTGGCATCGAATGCCTTTAAGGTCTCCTTCAGAGCCGGTTTTACAAGCAGAGCTCCAATCTTACTGCGCAGGGAGCTCATCATACCCTTCTTTACCATGGAGATCAGTGCTGCGCCGGTTCCCTCGTAAAGCTTTAAGATGACATTGCCCGTAAAGGCCTCGCAGACGATGACATCGGCTCCGCCGTGTGGAATCTCTCTTGCCTCAATGCTTCCGGTAAAGTTAATGTCCGTACACTGTTTTAAGAGCGGGAAGGTTTCTTTGACCAGGGCATTGCCCTTTTCCTCCTCGGCACCGATGTTCACGATTCCAACTCTCGGATTCTTAATTCCTACTACATGCTCCATATAGATAGAACCCATGCGTGCGAACTGGACCAGATGAGATGGACGGGAGTCTACATTGGCACCACAGTCAAGAAGCAGGGACACGCCCTTTTCTGTCGGGATCAGCGCGCCAAACGGCGGCCGCTCCACACCCTTGATGCGTCCCACCAGCACCTGTCCGCCTACGAGAATTGCTCCGGAACTGCCCGCTGATACAAACGCATCTGCCTCACCATTCCTTACCAGGTTCATTCCCACCACGATGGAGGAATCCTTTTTTTTGCGGATCGCATTCACCGGCGGCTCTTCCGTCTCGATCACCTCGGAAGCCTGCACCAGTGTGATCTGCTCCTTCGGATACGTGTGGGAGGCAAGCTCTTTTTTCACTGCCTCTTCCTGACCAACTAACAGAACATGGATGTCACTCCGCTTATTTACAGCCTGAACGGCCCCCTTTACTATCTCGCCCGGAGCGTTGTCACCGCCCATTGCGTCAACAGCTACATTAATCATAGAGTCTCCTTTTCGGCTTGTGCCGTAAAATTGATTTCGTAATTAAATATACTAGATTCCATACTATAAATCAATATAATTTTTGCCTTCATAACCATATCAAAGCAGTTTAAGGATACAACTGCCTTGAAAACGAAAAAAGGACTGAACAGATACTGTTCAATCCTTGATTCTAAGCCATTTCTAATTAGTCCTCAACAGAAACGATCTCTTTCTTGTTGTAAGAACCACAAGCCTTGCAGACTCTGTGAGGCATCATCAGAGCGCCGCACTTGCTGCACTTTACTAAATTCATAGCGCTCATTTTCCAGTTAGCTCTACGTTTGTCACGTCTTGCTTTGGAAGATTTATTCTTTGGGCAGATAGACATGGTTTACACCTCCTTAAACTTTTGAAATAAATCCTGGATTACTGACATTCTTGGGTCAGGCGAACTCCGGTCACAGGAACATTCCATGTGATTAAGGTTCGCACCACATCTATTGCAAATTCCTTTGCAGTCTTCCCTGCATAACACCTTCATAGGCAGATTAAGCAATAGCTCGTTACTGAGCAACCGGTCTACATCCAGATTATAGCCGCTTACATAGGGCTGTTCATCGAGATCTTCTGTACGCTCGCTTTCGGTCTTTGACATGTCCAGCTCTTCGTCGAATTCCAGTTTAAAAGGAATATCAACAGGCTCTAAGCATCTGTCACATGGCATCTGCAGAGTTACCTCTGCACTGCCGGTGAGAAGAAGCTTTTTGTCCCCAAGATTACGGACATGTAGCTGTACCAGGCTGCGTGATACGATGTCATATGCATCCTTGCTGGTGCAAAGCTGGTTCATATCGATACCGCACGTATAGTCTTTCTCTTTTCCGTCTACGGAAAACAGCTCTGTCAAATTAATAAGCATATCAGTCTCCTAATACGCACCTGTGTAATTATACACAGGTGCGCCGGCTTTGTCAACAACTATTTTATTTTTTCCGAAATTGATTGAGAGGAATTAAGCCTCAACCAGTCTCTTGGTCTCTCTTGCGATTGCAAGCTCCTCGTTAGTCGGGATCAGCATTACTTTGACTTTGGAATCTGCTGCGGAAATAACAGCGTTCTTTCCTCTTACATCGTTAGCCTGGTCATCAATCTTCACTCCAAGGTAGCCTAAGTACTCACAGATAGCCTTTCTGCCTGCCTTATCGTTCTCGCCAACACCTGCGGTAAATGCGATCGCATCTACGCCGTTCATAGCTGCGGTGTAAGCGCCGATATATTTTGCCACACGGTAAACGAATGCATCAAGAGCTACCTCTGCCAAGTGGTTGCCCTCTGCCTTAGCTGCCTCGATATCACGGAAGTCGCTGGAAATGCCGCCGCTCATGCCGAGTACGCCGGATTTCTTGTTGAGGATGTTTAATACCTCGTTGACGTCCTTCCCCTCTTTGTTGCAGATGAACTGAACAACAGCCGGATCGATATCACCACTTCTGGTACCCATGATCAGACCCTCAAGAGGAGTCAGGCCCATGCTGGTATCTACGCACTTGCCGCCGATGGAAGCAGATACGCTTGCGCCGTTGCCTAAGTGGCAGACGATAACCTTTGCGTTCTTCGGATCGAGTCCGCCGAACTTGATAGCCTCGCCGGATACGAACATATGGCTGGTGCCGTGGAAGCCGTAACGACGGATGCTGTATTTCTCATAATACTCGTGCGGGATTGCGTACAGATAAGCCTTCTCCGGCATAGCCATACCGAAACCGGTATCCCATACTGCTACGTTTGGCTTGCCCGGCATAGCTGCCTCAGCTGCCTCGATACCCATTAAGTTAGCCGGGTTATGCAGCGGTCCAAGATCGAAGCACTCGCGGATTACTTTCTTAACGTCATCGTTTACAACGATGGACTCGCTGTACTTGGTACCAGCGTGCAGAACGCGGTGACCGATTGCTGCGATCTCATCGGTGCTCTTGATCACGCCGTGCTCAGCATCCTGAAGAGCATCCATAACCATCTCGATTGCTACGGTGTGGGTCGGCATGTCTTTCTCTACGACATATTTGTCCTTGCCAGCCGGCTGATGGGTCAGTTTGGAACCCTCGATACCAATTCTCTCGCACAGACCCTTTGCGATTACGCTCTCATCGGTCATGTCGATCAGCTGATATTTTAAGGAAGAGCTTCCGCAGTTGATAACTAAAATCTTCATAATGTGATATTCTCCTATAATAACTTAACTAAATTACTGATTCTGGCACTGTACAGCAGTGATCGCAACAACACCTACGATATCCTCAGCAGAGCAGCCTCTGGACAGATCGTTAACCGGCTTTGCGATACCCTGGCACATCGGACCATAAGCCTCTGCCTTGCCAAGTCTCTGAACCAGCTTGTAGCCGATGTTTCCTGCATCCAGATCCGGGAATACCAGAACGTTTGCATGACCTGCAACCTTGCTGTCCGGAGCCTTGGAAGCGCCAACTTCCGGAACGATCGCTGCGTCAAGCTGAAGCTCACCGTCCAGTGCAAGCTCCGGAGCCATCTCCTTAGCCAGCTTGGTAGCCTCAACGACTTTGTCAACATCTGCATGCTTTGCGGAGCCCTTGGAAGAATGGGACAGCATAGCAACCTTCGGCTCCTCGCCGGTCAGCATCTTGAAGCTCTCTGCAGAAGATACTGCGATTGCAGCCAGCTCTTCCGGATTCGGATTCTGGTTCAGGCCGCAGTCTGCGAATACGAAGGTACCGTTGCTGCCAAGATCGCAGTCCGGAACTTCCATTAAGAAGAATGCGGATACCAGCTTGGTGCCCGGTTTGGTCTTGATCACCTGCAGGCACGGACGAAGAGTGTTTGCGGTGGAATGGCAAGCGCCGGAAACCATACCGTCAGCATCGCCGTTCTTGATCATAAGGCAGCCATAGTAAGCGTAGTCGCTTAAGATGGTCTCTTTTGCTTTCTCAGGAGTCATGCCTTTGGACTTTCTCAGCTCAACGAACAGGTCGATATACTCCTGTGTTTTCTCGTAAGTCTGCGGATTGATGATCGTAGCACCGGATACATCCAGTCCCTCACTGTGAGCGCCGATATCTTCCGGAGTACCGATGATAACAAGATTTGCAAGGTCCTCTTTCAGAATTTTCTCTGCAGCGACCCAGGTTCTGCGGTCCATGGACTCAGGCAGTACGATTGTTTTTTTATCTGCCTTTGCTTTGGCTTTGATTACATCAATAAATCCCATAATAATACCCCTTTCATGATTTAATGCATATAGCCTTATTATATACAGACTAAAAAGCAAAAGACAAGCTGTATTTTGTATTTTTTTGCACTTTTTGTAAAACAAGCATTTCCCATAACGCAAAAGAGGTGTGGATCCGGAAATCGCAAACAGCGCATTTCCTGACCACACCTCAGTTATCCCTGCGTCTCTTATGCGAGAGCTTCAAAGATCAGCTTTCCTACCACAGAACCGCCATCCAGAATGCCGATGGACTGTTCTGCATAGTAAGCAGCCCGTCCGTGTACAGACTTCATCTTCTTCGTGTTCTCAGAGCCCTGAGCAGCTATTTCGGCTGCTGCCTTGAGCGCTTCCCCGAAGCTTTCGCTCTCATGCTCTTTTAAGCATACGGCTGCCGGATAGATCGCATCCAGAATTGTCTTTTCTCCCGGCTTCGATCCGGCCTTTTCCATGATCTTTTCTACACCGCTCATCACTGCCTCAGCAAACTCCGGAAGCGTTGCTTCGGTTTTCCCCTTCAGGGATTTTGCCATTCCCATGAATGCAAAGCTGATGATGGTACCCAGGCTGGACGGTGCTGCCTCATTGAATACCTTTCCGGTCTGCATCATGAGTTTTCCAAGGTCTGTCTCCTCTGCTTCTGCCGCAAAGGCTGCCGCTGCCGCAAAGCCCTCACTCATGGAAACTCCCAGATCTCCGTCTCCGTTCTGCTGATCCAGTTTGATCAGGTATTCCTTATTTTCGGTCATGACTGCGCTGATCTTGCTCAGTCCGTCAATTACAGACTGTTTGTTCATATCGCAATTCCTCCTATTTGTTGTAATTGGTATAAAACGGTGTCTTAGCCGGAGCTGCCAGCAGCGCTTTCAGTTCCTCATCCAGCTTGAAGATCGTCAGGGAAAGTCCTGCCATCTCCATGGAGGTAGCAAACTCGCCAACATGCGGCATAAATACCTTTACGCCCTTGTCTTCCAGCAGTTTGTGTACGCGTCCGTAAACGATCAGCTGCTCCTCCAGCGGAGTTGCGCCGAGACCGTTGACCATGACAGAAACCTCATCACCGGAGACAAGCGGCATATCTGCAGTGATACGCTCCACTAAAATGTCAGCCACTTCGTCTGCAGTCATCATCTTGCGCACTTCAATTCCTTTTTCTCCATGGATTCCCATGCCAATCTCAATCTCATCATCGGCGATGGAGAAGGTCGGCTCACCTACCTGCGGAACAATGCAGGGAGTCAGCGCAACACCCATGGTACGGATATGATCCAGCGCCTTCTGCGCAACGCCTGCAACCTCATCCAGATTCTTCATCTGAGCCGCAGCTGCTCCGGCAACCTTGAATGCATAAACCATACCTGCCACGCCGCGGCGCTTCTCTTTGGTTTCCTTCGGACTGCTGGCAACATCATCTTTGACACGGACGGTTCTGGTCTCCACATCGTCCATCTCCACCATCTCACAGGCCATGTCAAAGTTCATATTGTCACCGCCGTAGTTGCCATACAGGCACAGCACGCCGTTTCCACGGTCACAGGCCTTGATCATATCTGCCATCTTGCTTGCAGACGGGGAGGCAAACACATTGCCGATCGCGCAGCCATCCAGCATTCCGTCACCCACATAGCCCAGGAACACAGGAAGATGTCCGCTTCCGCCCGCTGTAACGATTCCAACTTTTCCATCCGCTACCGGATAATTGGTAACCAGGATCCTCTCATCACCATCTAACAGCTTTACCTTGTCACCGTAAGCTGCAATGATGCCTGTCATCGTATCCTTTACAAAATTTTCCGGATTGTTGATTAATTTTTTCATGGCATTTTCCTCCATTATTTATTTATGCACCAAGATAAGCCGCTTTTACTCTCGGATCGGTCAAAAGATCCTTACCCTTGCCTTCCATAATGATCTTTCCTGTTTCCAGCACATAACCGCGGTCTGCGATGGAAAGCGCCATGGACGCATTCTGCTCGATCAGCAGGATGGTTTTTCCCATGTCACGGATCTGTAAGATCAGGTCAAAGATTCCTTCTACAATGATCGGAGCAAGTCCCAGGGACGGCTCATCCAGCATCACAATATCCGGATCCATCATCAGTCCTCTGGAAATTGCAAGCATCTGCTGCTCGCCACCGGAAAGGCTTCCGCCGGCCTGGGTCAGACGCTCTTTTAATCTCGGGAAAAGCTTGTACTGCTCTTCCAGAAGCTCCTGGATCCGGTTCTTTGACAGTTTCGGATTTCCGAGAGATCCCGCGATCAGGTTCTCATAAACCGACAGCGCCGGAAAAATCTTTCTTCCCTCCGGCACGTGGCACATACCCATCTTAACGATTTTGTCCGGTGCCATCCTGCTGATGTCGGTGCCTTTAAACTGAACACTTCCGCCGGCTTTGTGGACCAGCCCGGAGATCGCATGCAGGGATGTTGTTTTTCCTGCGCCGTTAGAACCGATCAGGGTGATGATCTCGCCCTGGTCTACGTGGAAGCTGATTTCGGACAGTGCTGTGATATATCCGTAATTCACGGAAAGATTTTCCACCTTAAGCATGTACTTTCACCGCCTCTCCTGCAACAATTCCCTTACCAAAGTATGCTTCCTGTACTTCCTTGCTGGCCTTGATCTCGTCCGGAGTTCCCTCACAGATCTTCTGACCGAAATTAAGCACCAGGATCCGGTTACAGGAATTCATAACAAACTTCATATCATGCTCAATTACCGCAATGGTATAGCCGCCCTCATTCAGCATTATGATGAATTCCATCAGCTCCTGAGTCTCCATCGGGTTCATGCCCGCTGCAGGCTCATCCAGAAGCAGAATATACGGCTCCAGGGCCAGTGCTCTGGCGATCTCCACCTTACGCTGCATTCCATAAGCAAGGTTACCGGCCATGGTATCGCGGTACTGATACAGACCGATGGCCTTTAAGATTTCTTCACTCTTATAGATCGCGTATTCCTCATCCTGCCTGTAAGTCCTGGTATGCGCAATGGCATCAAAGATATTGCTTTTGGTGCGGATATGGCATCCGATCTTTACATTATCAAGAACACTCATGAACTTGAACAGCTGCAGGTTCTGAAACGTACGCGCCATTCGTTTTCTTGCTACCTTCTCTGCGGAAAATCCGGTTACATCCTCCCCAAGCAGATACACATTGCCCTTGGTCGGAGTATACATGCCGGTACACATGTTAAAGAACGTGGTCTTTCCTGCTCCGTTCGGACCGATGATCCCGAAGATATCTCCCGGCATGACCTTCATATCTACGTTGTCGACTGCTTTCAGACCGCCAAAGTATTTGCACAGCCCCTTTGATTCCAGAACCGGCACATTCTTATCCAGTTGATCAAATTTGGTTATCATGCTTTCTTCACCTCCGCAGCCTTGTCTTTCTTCTCTGCTTCTTTTTTCCGGATCTTACCGCCTGCCAGAATGGAATCAGTAGCGCCTAAGAGTCCCTGCGGACGAACCCACATCATCAAAATGATGATGATCGCATAGATCACGTAACGCCAGTTTTCCAGGAAACGAAGGGTCTCCGTCAGAATCGTAACAATGGCAGAGCCCACGATCGGTCCAAGAAGGGTTCCCTGACCGCCAATGACCACCATAGCCAGAACGTTGAAACCGGTATCCGTTGTAAACTGGGAAGCCTCAATGTAGTTTACGAAAGGTGCGTAAGCTGCACCGATGATGCCTGCCCAGAACGCGCCGTACATAAAGTTTAAGCACTTGCAGAAGCTGGTCTCAACTCCCAGGGATTTTGCTGCCACCTGGTCTTCCCGGATTGCCATCCATGCTCTTCCGACTCTGGATTTGAGTACGCGGGATGTCACAAAGAGGAATGCGATTCCAATGATCAGAAACAGGAAATAGTAATGCTTCGGACGGAAGATTTCCATACCGAAGACACTCGGATACGGAATCTGCTTGATGCCTAACGCACCGCCTGTAACCGGAGTCCAGGTCTGCGCGATGATACGGATGATTTCCGAAGCACCCAGTGTAACGATAGACAGATAAACACCTGAAAGCTTTAAAGTCGGAAGACTCACAAGAAGTCCAACCAGTGCCGCAAGCACGCCTGCAACCGGAAGGATCAGCCAGAAATTCAAGCCCAGTGTTTTGGTGCAGGCTGCGCAGGTGTAAGCCCCGATACAGAAGAAGCCGGCCTGGCCAAGGCAGGTCTGGCCGCTGTAGCCATTGATGACATTTAAGGAGCCTGCCAGCGTCGCGTACATCATGATGGTACAGATATAGCGCAGGATCAGCGCCTGCTTGATCACAAACGGAAGGATCAGGGAGATGATAAACAGCCCGATAAGTACCGGGAGTTTATGTTTGTTATAAAATTCCATGACACGTGCCATTATACTCTCACTCCCTTCTTGCTGACAAATCCCTGCGGACGGATCAGCAGGACAATGATCAGGAAACCGAACGCGAATACATCACGGAAGGTTGCCATGGTAAGCGCGATTCCCAGGTTCTCGATAATACCGATACACAGACCGCCCAGAGCAGAGAAGCGGATATCCACCAGTCCGCCAAGAACGCTGGCCGAGAATGCCTTCATACTGTATGCGCCGCCCATGGTAGCGGATACAGAATAATAATAGATGCAAAGCAGGATTCCTGCGATACCGCCAAAGCCGGAACCGATACAGTTACCGATCATTGCGGTACGTTTCACATTAATGCCCACCAGATACGCCGCATCCTTATTCTGGCTGACTGCACGGAGCGCGATGCCCCATTTTGTTTTATTGAAAAACAAAGTCAGGCCGCCTGCCAGTACAATGACCAGAAGAATGACAATGATCTGCAGCAGTTTTATATCCAGATTAATGCTTCCCAAAGAAATGGTAAACGTCTTATTTTCAATGATATTAAGTACAGGTTTTGTTTCCGGTCCAAACACGATCTGGGCCAGGTTTTTGATCAGCATACTGATACCGATCGTACATAACAGAGAAATGTGCCGGGGTGCATTGAAGAATTTCTCATAACAGAGTTTGTAGACCACAATGCCAATCACAAAGGATCCGGCAAAGGCCGCCATAATTGCCAGCGGCAGGTTGTTTCCAACCAATAGAAAAATGTAATAAGCAGAAAACGCTCCGATCATCATGATCTCGCCGTAGGTGAAGGTTACCATACCTACAACACCAACGATGACGGAATAACCGATTGCCATCAGTGCATAAATCGAGCCCTGGCAAAGGCCATTGATCAACTGATTTAAAAAGTATTCCATACAATCCCTCCTAAGAGGAGGGGTCTGTTATTACAGACCCTCCGCACCATAATCAAACCCTTCCAGTACGACCCACTTCGCGTCTTTTACGCCGCAGATCATGTACTGTCTCTGGATATCACCATCTTCCATGAAATTCAGTGCTCCGGTGATGCCTTCGTTCTGGCTGTTTGCAAGAGCCTCCTGGATCGCTTCACGGGTGATCTCGCCGTCACCGATCTTCTCGATGGCATTCTTGATCAGATATACACAGTCATATGCGCATGCCGGGTGAATAGTCGGTTTGAATCCGGACTTTTCCTCGAAGGTTGATGACCATTTACTTAAAGTCTCATTGTTCTCATCAAAGAAGAACGGAGAGGTTACGATCAGATTGTCCGGGGTGGTCAGCTGATTGATAAGCTGTTCAGAAGTACCAGGTCCCAGTGCTACGTGCTGGATATCCCAGCCTGCCGCGTCAGCCTGATTAAAAATTGCCGCAACAGAATCACCCTGGTCCATAACTACCAGACAATCCGGATCGATAGAACGCATCTTGGTGATCAGGGAGCTGAAATCCTTCTCGCCGGTTGCGTATTTCTCAACAGTTACATCCAGACCTTCTTTTTCAGCCTGTTTCATAAAGTTATCATAGCAGGAAAGTCCCCAGTCACTGTCCACACGGATGACTGCGATCTTCTTAGCGCTTAAATACTTGTTCAGAACATATTTCGCAAGGAATGGCGCTTCTGCGTCCTGACGTCCCATAATACTGAAACAGTACTTACTCATATTTGCGTAATCTGGAGCAGATGCAGTCGGACTCAGCTGTACGATGCCGTAGCGTTCTACGATCTCAGCGTTTGCCTTGCAGGCACCGGAAGTGAAATCGCCGAGAATTGCCAGAATGCTGTCATCCTCCGCGAAGTTGGTTGCCATGTTGGAAGAAACAACCGCATCACCCTGGGTATCCTTAACATCAATCTCAAGCAGATGACCATTTGCGCCGCCGTTTGCGTTGATCTCATCGATCGCCATCTGGAAACCGATCTGGAATCCTTTTCCATACTCTGCGTAGTTGCCGGTCAGAGGAGCAAGTCCACCAAGTTTGATCACGCTCTTATCGGCACCGCCGCCCTGCTCTGCCTTGTCTGTTTTTGCTTCTGACGCTGCCGCACTTCCCCCGTTTGTCTTGGCACCGCCGGAACATCCTGTCATAACACTTGCTGCCATCATCACTGCGCATGCAGCTGCTGCAATTCGCTTAAATCCCTTATGCATAATACATACCTCCTTCAAATTGTAGACTCCTTTTTGATGCTATTATTTATGGAAGCAAAGCTTACAGGTTGCACAACCCTTCGCGATGGTATCCGTCAGATCCAGGGTAAGACCCATTTCCTCTGCGATGCCGCGGTCTCCGTCCATTGCAATGTCACACAACAGTGCGCAGGTCTCATCATCAAAGCCCTGTTTCTTCCATGCGTTCAGCAGCGCGCAGTAGTGGAAATCTACCGGTACTTCAGAATCGGTCACTTCGTGTACGTCCATCTCGAAGGTCTTCTGACCAAGCTCTCCGAGGAATACGCCTGCGAATTTTTTACCATCATTAGAGCCACCGCATGCTTCCTTGAAGCCTTTACCGTGGAAGTTGCCGCAGCGACGGATTGCTCTGCGGAATGCCGGTTCCGGATCAATTCCGTCTTTTCTTAATTCATCAAAGATCAGGCCCATCCAGGTTGCACGATGCTCGATCGCTGCACGGTTGATATTTACCTCAACATCATTTGTAATTTTCGCTTCATTCTTAATCAATTCATTTTCTCCTCTTTGTATTTTTTGTGTATTTCTTCCTATTATTTATGGAAGCAGAGCTTACAGGTTGCACAGCCCTTTGCAATGGTATCCGTCAGATCCAGGGTGAGACCCATTTCCTCTGCGATGCCGCGGTCTCCGTCCATTGCAATGTCACATAACAGTGCGCAGGTCTCATCATCAAAGCCCTGTTTTTTCCATGCGTTTAACAGTGCGCAGTAATGGAAATCTACCGGTACTTCAGAATCGGTCACTTCGTGTACGTCCATCTCGAAGGTCTTCTGACCAAGCTCTCCGAGGAATACGCCTGCGAATTTTTTACCATCATTGGAGCCACCGCACGCTTCCTTGAAGCCTTTGCCGTGGAAGTTGCCGCAACGGCGAATTGCTCTGCGGAATGCCGGTTCCGGATCGATCCCATCTTTTCTTAATTCATCAAAGATCAGGCCCATCCAGGTTGCACGATGCTCGATCGCTGCGCGGTTGATGTTTACCTCAACATCATTTGTGATTTTTGCTTCATTCTTAATCATTTCTTAAACCCCTCCTTCTGCTTATCTAATCCGATAAGTTTTCGTTAATACCTATGTGTTAATCATATCAGTTTTTAAGCAAATGTCAATACCGTATTTTGTTTATTTTTTATATTTTTCTCATTAATTCAACTGTTTTTTTATTATTTTTACATGTTCACCGGTTTGCATTAGCTTTTTTCACGTATATTCTCGATATTTTTGCATCTAAATTGTGCTATTATTTCATCATTTTTACTTGCTTTTTTTGTTTCCCCACTATATACTTAATTTAAATTACACAATCAAAACAGCACAATTATAGAAAGCAGGCTCAAACTAATATGACATGTTCAATCCCCACAACCAACAATTCTAATTTAAAAGAATATATCCATGACCAGATCTTGAAAGATATCATTGAAGGCACTCTGCAGCCCAATATGATCCTCCATGAAAAAAAGCTTATGGAGCAGTACGGTGTCAGCCGGTCTCCCGTGCGTGAGGCCCTGATCCAGCTTTGCAGCGAAGGTACGCTATGCAATTATCCCAAGCGCGGATACGAAGTTTCTTCCATCACAGAAAAAGAAATCCAGGACATTGTACATTTCCGCATCGCAGTCGAATGTTCATTTCTTATGCAGTGTGGTCCAAACATCAGCGATGAAACCCTGAAAAAGCTGGACGAATGCATTGCCGACCACGCGGTTCTTCAGGCCAACGGCCTTACAGCACTGCAGCACTGGACCTCCAACATGAAATTCCATCTTCTGCTCTTTTCAAGCTATGATAATCCCTATACTTATCAGAAGCTCAAAGAGGCTATAACGATCCAGACCCGGTTTTACGTCCAGAAGCGTTCCAAAGAATGGCAGACTCCCGTCTTCACCGACCGGGATGTCCTGCACCAGGCCGTTCTGGATTACCTGAAACAAAAAAATTACACCATGGCATCCAGCATTCTCAAGGCAGATATCGAAGACCGTTCTGCCGTCTGACTGCGCAGCAAAAAAAATGCACAGGAATGATCTCCGGTGCATTTTTCCATCTCAGTACACTTTCTTATGACATTTTTTCTTTCAACGTTCCCATATAATGTTCAAACACTGCAAACGTAATGATCGTGGTCAGCGGATTGGACACTGCTTCAGCCGCATAAATTCCCCACACTCCGATAAAATGCGGCAGGATCAGGGCCAGCGGCACCAGGATCAGTACCTTTCTCATGATTCCAAACAGAAAAGAATACCGTGTGTTGCCCATGGCCACAAACGCATTCTGATTGATCATCTGAAATCCCAGGAACAAAACGGTGGAAAACATGATCCGCATGGTCTTTTTTGTCAGCAGGATAAGCTCCGGATTATCTGAAAACATCCCGCAGACAGTCTCCGGAAAGAATACCAGCGCCGCCCACATCAGGGCCGCACATCCAACGCTCAGAATCCGCGCATAATGAATGGTCTGCCGGATCCGGGCATAATTTTCTGCACCGTAATTGTAGCTGAGCAGCGGCTGAGCTCCGGTCACAATGCCAAGAAGCGGCATAAAAAACACCTGGCTGGCACTGCTCAGGATTGCCATGGAAGCAAGATGCAAGTTTGCCTGCTCTCCTCCGTAAGCCAGAAGCAGCCGGTTGAGCAGAATCACAACGATGGATTCGTTAATACGGAAGGTGCAGGGCGAAACCCCCAGTGCGCAGGTTGACAAAAGGATCTGACGGTCCGGCCTCATATCCTTTAGGCAGATCCGGATCCCGGATTTCTCCGATGACAGGAAATGAACGATCCACACGCAGGAAATAAACTGTGCCGTCACCGTTGCAATGGCCGCTCCGCGCACTCCCATATGAAGCACATAGATCAGGATCGGATCCAGAATGATATTAACTACCGCTCCGATCACCACTGACATCGTTCCGATCACCGTGTGTCCCTGGGTATTGATGAACGGATTCAGTCCCAGCGCAAACTCGACAAAAACGGTTCCGAACAGATAAATAGTCAGATATTGTGACGCATACGGCAGTGTTTCAGCATCCGCGCCAAACAGGACCAAAAGCGGCTCCAGAAAAAGCAGGCATACCGCCATCATGACAACCGAAATGGCCAGCAGCAGCGTGATCGCATTGCAGAGATATTTCTGTGCCTTTTTCTGATTGCCCTCCCCCAGAGCAATCGAAGCCAGCGGCGCTCCACCCATACCCGGCAGGCAGCTGAAGGCTGCGATCAGCATCGTGATCGGAAATGTCAGGCCGATCCCGCTCAGCGCAAGCGTACCATCTCCCGGCATATGGCCAATATACATACGGTCCACAATGCTGTAAAGCGCATTCACCAGCTGTGCCGCCGTTGCCGGAATTGCCAGCCGGACTAAAAGCGGCAAAATTTTCGCCTGCCCCAGCTGTTCGTTCATAGCATCTTTTGTGTTACTCATCTTCTCCTCCTCAATATGATACAAATATCTTCCAACTAATCATATCACATTTTTCACAAAGTTCACCTGTCTTTTTCAGTTTTATGGAATTTATCGGATAAATGTGATATGATTACCTTTATAAGAAAACAAAATACAGGAGGGAACTGTCATGGATCTTGGATTAACCGGAAAAACCGTCGTAGTCACCGGAGGCAGCAAGGGGATCGGATACGCTGCAGCAGAAGCATTTCTGAAGGAAGGTGCCAGCGTTGCCATCTGCTCGCGCCACGAAGAAGAGCTCAAAAAAGCCGCAGAAACACTTTCCCAGTACGGTCCTGTCTATTACGAGGCATATGATGTCGTGGATGCAGAATCCAATTACCGTTTTGCAGAGCATGTCAATCAGAAATTCGGCAGCCTGGATGTCTGGGTCAATAACGTTGGCGTCTCCGGTCCCAAAAAGGGAGACGAATACGATGACGAAGAAATTGATTTCATGACTGGTGTCTGTTTTAAATCGGTGGTCTATGGCTGTCAGGCTGCGTTCCGCTATATGAAGAAGCAGCATTCCGGAGCCATCGTCAATGTAAGCTCCCTTGCCGCGCGCTGTCCCTCTGCCGGCCGCAGCACCTTATACGGGCCTTTAAAATCTGCCATCAACAACCTGACCAACACCTTTGCCGGAGAATATTGTCCGTACAATGTACGTGTCACCTGCATTATGCCAGGTTTTACCCTGACACCGGCAGTGAAGCAGACTATCAGCCCGGAAGAGCTGAGCATGAACACCCAGGCCACCCTGCTGCGCAGGGCAGCCATGCCGGAAGAAATCGCACGGCCCATCGTCTTCCTGGCCAGCAGCGCAGCAAGCTACATGACCGCTACCACCATTGAAGTTTCCGGCGGCCGCAGCATGACGCTCAATCCTTCCTTTGCATACGACCGGCTTGCCGCAGCCGAAAACAGATAATACCAGATTCAACATTGAGCAGAAGGGACATTTCCACATGGATCAGATCAAAACCGCCGGCATCATTGCCGAATATAATCCGTTTCATAACGGCCATCAGTATCAGATTGAAGAAATCCGCCGTCAGACCGGCGCAGACTTTGTCATTGTCGCCATGAGCGGAGACTTTGTCCAGCGCGGAGAACCGGCCATCTTCGATAAATACACGCGTACCCGCATGGCACTGTGCGGCGGTGCAGATCTGGTCGTGGAGCTTCCCGCACTGTTTGCCACCTCCAGCGCAGAGGATTTTGCTGCCTGCGGCGTGTCATTGCTAAGCAGCCTCGGAACCGATTTTTTATGCTTTGGAAGTGAATCCGGAAATCTCTCTCATCTGCAGAAGGCTGCGGAGATTCTCAGCGAAGAATCCGCAATATGGCAGTCCCTACTGCAGACCTATCTGAAGCAGGGCGAAACCTACCCGTCTGCCAGAAGCCTCGCCGTGGCAGAGCTCACCGGAGACCCCGGGCTTTCCACACTGCTGGCAACACCAAACAACATCCTCGCCGTGGAGTATCTCAAAGCACTGAAACAGCAGGAAAGCTCCATGATCCCGGTTACCATCCGTCGCAGAGGCTGCGGATATCATGACACAGAATTCTCCGGTCCCTACGCCTCGGCATCTGCGATCCGGCTGCTCCTAAGCCAGTCTGCCGTTTTGGCATCTCTGGAGACACTGCGCATGCAGATCCCTCCGGCCGCCTTTGATGCACTGCTGAAGGAAGGCGCTCTTGCAAAGCCGGTATTTCCGGACGATCTCTCAGAGCTCCTGCAATTTCGGCTTCTTTCCGCCGTTCACAGGGAAGAAGACCTCAACCGCTTTTTGGACTTTTCCTTCGATCTTGCCGCAAGGCTCACCCGGCAGGTTCTCCATTTTGCTCCCTTCAGTGAACAGATCATGCAGCTGAAGACAAAAGGATATACTTACACCAGAATCAGCCGGGCTCTTCTGCACCTGCTCCTCGACATTACAAAAGAGCAGAGCAGCCAGGCCAAAAGCCTTGGCTATGCGCCTTATGCCCGGATCCTGGGTTTTAAAAAATCAGCAGGTCCGCTGCTCTCCCACCTGCGCAGGCAGAGCCGTATCCCACTGATCACAAAAACGGCAGATGCCAAAAAACTGCTTTCCCCGGAAGCCATGAAGGTTCTGGAAACCGATTTTTATGTATCCCATATTTATCAATCTCTTCTGGCATCCCACGGAAGACTGATGCGCAATGAATATACAAAATCCGTCATAGTCCTGTGACCATGACGGATTGTTTTATTTTTTCTGACCCAGTAATTCATATAACGTAGGATTAATCTGTAAAAAATCCAGGATCTCCCGGATCTCATTCTCATTATGCTTCGGCCTGCCCTCATACACAGCACGCAGAAGAATATTTTTCGGAGTATGCTCCATGTCGATAAACTCCAGGATCTGGGTACGGTAGCCCTGCTGTTCCAGAAGCTCTGCACGCAGCGCGTCGGTATACAGCGCAGCCATCCGTTCTTTGATCAGGCCATAATGCAGCACCGGCTCCAGCAGATCATTCTTCATCTGCTTATTCAGCTCATGCTGGCAGCATGGTACAGACAGAATGACTTTCGCGCCCCAGCACACAGCCTTCGCCAATGCGTAATCCGTTGCGGTATCGCAGGCATGGAGTGTTACAATCATATCCACATGATCCACGCCCTCATAGGACGCAATATCGCCATGGTAAAATTGAAGTTTGTCGTATCCATACTGCTCTGCAAGCTTTTGGCAGCGGCTGATGACATCCTTCTTTAGATCCAGTCCGATAATGCGGATCGGATACCCTTTCATCTCATGCAGATAATAATACATGGCGAACGTCAGATACGACTTGCCGCAGCCAAAATCAATGATCACATTTTTCCGGTTCTTATCCAGCTTCGGCAGGATATCCTCAATAAATTCCAGAAAACGGTTGATCTGTCGAAATTTGTCGTAACGGCTTTTTATTACCTTTCCATCCGGGGTCTGCACGCCAAGATCTACCAGGAACGGGACCGCATGCCCCTCCGGAATCACGTAACGTTTCTGGCGGTTATGCTGCAGCTTTTCCTGCAGTTCTTCCGAAAACTGACCGTCTGTTTTTGCTGCCTGGATCTTTGCAGGTCCATGTCTTCTGGTTTTCACCGTGGTCGTGCCCTTTTTACTGACTAAAACCGTGGCACTTCCAAGCTCTGACAACACCTCTGCCTGTTTGAAGCTGCCGGAAAGCTGATCCGTCAGGTAGACCTTCAGTTCTTCCGCACTCATGTTCTTATGAAATGCCTGAGTTCTTGTAAATTCTTCTGCCTGAAAAACCAGCGCGCCCTTCATGAGCATGGGGCGCACTTTCACTTTCAACAGATGATCTTTTTCAGCCGGATTACTTAATACAATCTGATCCAGCTGTTCATTGATAAAATCGTCCAGCATGGACGCTAACGTTTCTTTTGCCATAATCTCTCTTTTGATTTCTGCCTGCTTAGTTCTTAAAGCTGTGGATCGGAGCCGGGATGCGGCCGCCGCGGGTCACAAATTTCTCACAGGAATACTGATTGACCGGCATAACCGGCGCATAGCCAAGCAGACCGCCAAACTCAACGGTATCGCCTACTGTCTTTCCGATCACAGGGATCAAACGGACTGCCGTAGTCTTCTGGTTGATCATACCGATAGCCGCTTCATCTGCGATGATGCCGGAAATCGTGGTTGCCGGAGTATCTCCCGGAATTGCGATCATATCAAGACCTACAGAGCAGACACAGGTCATAGCTTCCAGCTTTTCGATGGTCAGCGCACCAAGCGTAACCGCATCGATCATGCCCTGATCCTCACTGACCGGAATGAATGCACCGCTCAGACCACCTACATAGGAAGATGCCATAACACCACCTTTTTTCACCTGATCGTTCAGCATAGCCAGGGCTGCAGTCGTTCCCGGCGCACCCACGCGCTCCAGGCCAATCTCCTCCAGAATCTCTGCCACGCTGTCACCAACAGCCGGGGTCGGAGCCAGAGACAGATCAATAATGCCAAACGGTACGCCAAGACGTCTGGATGCCTCCTGGGCAACCAGCTGGCCCACACGGGTAATCTTGAAGGCAGTTTTTTTGATGGTCTCGCAGAGCACTTCAAAGTTCTCACCCCGGGCCTTTTCCAGTGCTACCTTAACAACGCCAGGACCGCTGACGCCTACATTGATGATAGCGTCTGCTTCCGTCACGCCATGGAACGCGCCTGCCATGAACGGGTTATCGTCCGGTGCATTGCAGAATACTACAAGCTTTGCACAGCCCAGGGAATCATCTTGCTTTGTGGCCTCTGCCGTTTCTTTAACGATCTCACCCATAAGACGGACTGCATCCATATTGAGTCCGGTCTTGGTGGAGCCAACATTGATGGAGCTGCACACACGCTCAGTCTCAGCCAGCGCCTGCGGGATGGAGCGGATCAGATTTTCCTCTGCCGGAGTCATACCCTTGGAAACCAGCGCAGAATAACCGCCGATAAAGTTTACACCCACTTCCTTTGCTGCCTTATCCAGAGTTTTTGCAATCGTCACAAAATCCTCCGGCGCTTTGCAGGCACAGCCGCCTACCAGCGCGATCGGAGTAACCGAAATACGCTTGTTTACGATCGGCACACCAAAGTCTCTTGCGATCTCTTCTCCGGTGGATACCAGATTCTTTGCATAAGTGGTAATTTTTTTGTAGATTTTCTCATTCAAAGCCTGCAGATCATCGTCGCAGCAGTCCAGAAGACTGATGCCCATGGTAATGGTACGAACATCCAGCTTCTCATGTTCGATCATATTGTTGGTTTCAATTACTTCAAACATATTCAACATGGCTGTATCCTCTTTTCTCCTGTCTTTTGACTAAATACGATGCATCTTGGTGAAAATTTCCTCACGCTGGCACTTGATGGCCACGCCGATCTCTTCACCAACTTTCTCCAGCTCGGTTGCTATTTCGCCAAAAGATCCGGTTGCATGCTCCATGTCCGCAATCATCATCATGTTAAAATAATCCTGTACAATGGTCTGGGAAATATCCAAAATGTTCACCTGTTTTTCTGCCAGGTATGTACATACCTTAGCGATAATACCTACGGTGTCTTTTCCTACAACTGTGATAATTACCTTGCTCATGTGGCTATCCTCCGTTTATATGAAAGTATAATATGATAATTCCGGCCCGGGTGCTTTGACACCCTGCCGGAGTTATTGCTTAATGAAACAGGTTCTTTTACAGATGGATGATCTGTGACATCTCATCCCGTTTTGCAACTTCGATCGGAAAATCCTTCGCCTTATATGGAGTATCCCCCTGGTCAATCTCAAAGCGGACCGTCTCATAGGCAAGTGCCTCATAGTTGTTCTCTTTGCTCAGATGACCCAGTAACACATATTTTAACTTATCATTCAGAATATAATTTAAAAGCCGCCCCGCATTCTCATTGGACAAATGTCCATGATCCCCTAAAATACGGCGTTTCAGATAATATGGATACGGTCCTGTCTCCAGCATGTTGACATCATGATTCGCCTCCAGTAAAAGCGCATCCAGATCCTTTAGATGATCGATGACATACTGATCGTAATGTCCCATATCCGTTGCCACCGCTACACTTTTACGCTCATGGCTCACCCGGTAAGCTACCGGATTGGCCGCGTCGTGATGGATGGAAAAAGGTTCCAGGGTAAGATCTCCTATCTGAAAATCCACATCCGGAAGTATCGGATGCAGAAGTTCTTTCGGATACTCCCCAAGCCTCGTATTGGCAGCTATTTCCTTCAGAGTTTCCTCTGTTCCGTAGATCGGCACATGATGCTTTCTCGCAAGAACGCCAAGGCCCTTGATGTGGTCGGAATGCTCATGGGTAATGACCACTCCGTCCAGCTCCGCGCCCTTGAGTCCGATATCATTCAGGCCCTGTTCTATACGCTTATTGCTTATTCCGGCGTCCACCAGAATATGGGATTGATCGGAGCCTACATAAATGCAGTTTCCGCTGCTGCCGCTGGCAATGCTTACTAATCTCATTGGTTGTTTCCTTTATGTTTCCAGCCGATGTTTTCAAGAATCTGACGGATCTGAATTTCCGCAGATTCCACCGTGCCGCTGTTATCGATGACAAAATCCGCCAATTCGGAAAACTGTTTCCGGTCTGCCTGGTTCTGCATGATATGAATGCATTTTTCCCTGGTATACCCGCGGTTTGCCATCAGCCGCTGAATACGGATCTCATCCTTCGTATCTACATACAGCAGATACCGGCAGACTTCCCGGCTGCGCTCATCGAAAAGCGCCGCCTCCACGACAACCAGTTCCGCACTGCTTTCGCGGATCTGGCGTTTGATCTCATTCCATGTGAGTGGATGGATCAGGGCGTTGACCCGTCTGAGTGCCTCCGGGTTTTCAAAGATCTGCTCCGCAAACCGTTTGCGGTCCAGCGTACCATCTGCCTGCAGGATACCGTTTCCAAACAGGCTTACCAGTCCGGTAAGCCCCGGCTGCCCGGGCTCTTCCAGCTGCCGGGCCACAAGATCTGCCTGGATCACCTGCGCACCGTATTCCTCAGAAAACAGTTCAAGGATCCGGCTTTTACCGGCTCCTACTCCGCCGGTGAGGCCAAGTACCATCATATTAGTTGCCCATCTTCTCTCTCATTTTAGTTTCATGCTGCTGTAATAAGGACAGGAGAAGCTGCTTGGAGATGCTGATATTTTCCCCGTAAGGATTGATCACAAATCCCTTTAAGTCATTAACCTGACGGATCAGAATATTGCCAAAATCCTCCATGGTCATGATCAGCGCCTGGTCATGGCTTCCATCTTCATTCCATTTGGAATACTCATCCATATCGGTAAATGCAAGATAATATTTCTCGCCTTCCGTGTTGGTGATGCTCTCGAAACGGATCCAGGTAGAGGGACCCTTTTTCTCAGTCAGAACCGTCTGCTTCTGGATCGGAGAAAGAAGACGTGCCTCCATCAGTGCTGCTGCCATCTGGCTGCGTGTGATAAAGTCGTCATGCTTTAATACTTCCTGAAGTGCTGCTACCAGCTTCGGATTCTTAACACTCTCAGAACTCTGATTTGATTTATTCATAGAAAAACCTCTCTTTTCTTCTCGCCGTTCGCTGTAACCGTGCAAGCACGCTTCCAGCTCACTTGCGCTCGTCCGGCTCGTGACTTCGTCACTCTTTTTCCTCGCCGTTCGCTGTAACCGTGCAAGCACGCTTCCAGCTCACTTGCGCTCGTCACATTATAACACACATTTTATTTTGCGTCTAGCCAGTTGTCTCCGGTATGGGCTTCTACCTCAAGAGACACCTTCAGATCTGCGGCATGCTTCATCCTGTCGGTTAAGATCTGTACCACCTGCTCTGTTTCGTCCCTGTGGGTCTCCACCAGAAGTTCATCGTGGACCTGAAGGACTATGCGGGAGCGCAGATGCTTTTCCCGCAGTTCCCGGTCTACCGCGATCATGGCCAGCTTCATAATATCTGCCGCCGTTCCCTGAATTGGGGAATTCATGGCTACACGCTCACCAAAGGAACGCTGCATGAAATTTCCGGATTTCAGTTCCGGGATCGGACGTTTTCGTCCGTACATGGTGGTAACGCAGCCCTGTTCTTTACCAATCTGTACCTGTTCATCCAGAAAGCGCTTCACACCCGGATACGTCTCAAAATATTTATTGATATACTCCAGCGCTTCCTTCCGGCTGATGCTTAAGTCCTCACTCAGTCCAAATGCACTGATGCCGTACACGATACCGAAGTTAACTGCCTTGGCATTGCGCCGCTGCAGCGGTGTCACCTCATCAAGCGGCGTGTGGAACACCTCCGAAGCCGTGATCGCGTGAATATCCTGGGCATCCCGATAGGCACTGATCAGGCGTTCATCGCCGGACATATGCGCCAGAATACGAAGCTCGATCTGGGAATAGTCTGCATCCACGAACACATAGCCATCCTCCGGTACGAATACCTTGCGGATAGCACGCCCAAGCTCCATGCGCACCGGAATGTTCTGCAGGTTTGGCTCAGTGCTGCTGATACGCCCCGTAGCCGTGATGGTCTGATTGAATTTTCCGTGAATACGTCCGTCTTCCCGGATAAAGCCGGCCAGTCCCTGGGCATAGGTGGAATTCAGCTTGGTCAGCTGACGATAATCCAGGATCATCTGAACCACCGGATAATCCGGCGCCAGCTTCTCCAGCACATCCGCCGCAGTGGAATAACCGGTCTTTGTCTTCTTTCCGTGGGGCAGCTGCATCCGCTCAAACAGGATTTCTCCCAGCTGCTTCGGAGAATTAATGTTGAATGTTTCACCGGCCAGCTCATAGATTTTCTGTTCCAGTGTCACGATTTTTTCTTCCAGCTGCTCTCCGTAAAGCTTTAACTGCTCCTTGTCTACCCGGATACCGGCCTGCTCCATATGATACAGGCTATAGATCAGCGGCATTTCCATCTCCATGTAGAGCTTCAGCATGCCTTCTTTTTCCAGGCGTTCTTTTAAGATGCCTGCGGCCTTGTATGCCACATAAGCCATATAGCAGCCACAGGTCACCGCCTCCGGAGTCTCTGTTTCCAGAGCCTTTGCAAGGCTCTGCCTGCCCAGCAGGTCCGTTCCGGAGGGCACCGTCATGCCGAGATAATCCCGCGCAAGATCATCGTACTCATAGGTGTCCTTTAACGGATTTAACAGATAGCCTGCAACGCCCATATCGACAACCGGACTGTCGTAATCCAGATTCAGATACGGCAGCTGGGATTTTAAATCCAGGACAGCCACCGGTTCCTGCTCAGGAGTACGCTTCATGATCAGTTCTTCCAGATGGTCACACAGATAACTTCCTGTCAGAAAGCCTGCTGACGGGATGGTGTAAATTGCTTCCTCACCGATGCAGATGGCAAGACCTGCAACCCCGGTCTCCGAAAGAATGAGCTGGCAGCCCACCTGCTCTGCCGTTTTTGCCTTTTCAAAGATCTGTTCCGCGCCGGAAAGATCCTCCACGCTCCAGAAATGCTCTTCCACCGAGTTACCGCCCATGTCCTGTACATCAAAGCGGGCCAGGATGGACTTGAATTCCAGCCGTTTCATATACTGGTAAGCCTCAGGCGTGTAAAGATTCTCAAGCTTTGCTTCTTCATATTCAAAAGGGATCGGACAGGTAATGCAGATTTCAGCCAGTTCCTTGCTCATAACCGCCAGATCGTAATGCTCTTCCAGCGCTTTTTTCGCTCTGGGCGGCTTCACCTCGTCCAGATGCGCATAAGCATTCTCGATGCTTCCGTAAGCCACGATCAGATTTGTGGCTGTCTTCTCTCCAATGGAAGGAACGCCCGGAATATTGTCGGAAGTATCACCCATCAGCGCCTTGACATCAATGAACTCTGTCGGTGTTACCTGATACTCCCGTTTCACATCCTCCGGATAGTAGTCATGGATCTCCGTCGTTCCGCGGCTGGTCTTCGGGATCCGGATCTTGATGTGGGTATCTGCAAGCTGTAAAAGGTCCCGGTCACCCGATACCACGGAAACCTCCTCACCCTCTGCCTGACAGCGCTTGGCGATGGTCCCCAGAATATCATCTGCCTCATAGCCCGCCATAGTCAGGATCGGTACGCCCATTGCAGCGAGCACCTCTTTCATCAGCGGTACCTGCTCACGCAGCTCCTCAGGCATCGGTTTTCTGGTTCCCTTGTAGTCCGCATACATTTTGTGGCGGAACGTCGGCTCTTTTAAATCAAAAGCCACCGCCAGATGATCCGGCTTTTCTTCCTCAAGGATCTTAAACATAATATTGAGGAACCCATATACCGCATTGGTATGAAGTCCCTCAGAGTTTGTCAGTTCCGGCACTCCGTAAAACGCGCGGTTTAAAATGCTGTGCCCATCTATTAAAACCAGTTTTCCCATGGTTTCTCCTTTTCCTGTTTGTTACTTTGCACTGCTCTGCTGATCAGCCCAGGATCCACATACGGATCTGCATCAAAAGCATGACCAGAACAGAAGCAATATCCAGAGTATCCGCTGCATAACAGATCACCCTGCGAAGCCGCGCTGTGCGCACTGTGAGCCAGGCATTCTCCATGCTCTCTTCCAGGGAACCGGCAATATCATAAACTCCGCTTCCGCTGTCCAGCTGCCGGAGGCCAAGCGAAACGGTATAATAGATTTCCAGTTCTTCCCTGCAGGAAGAGCAGCTCTTTATGTGTTTCAAAAACTGCTCCAGCTGCACTTCATCCAGCTGGTGGTTAATATAAGGCATAACCATTTTTTCAATTTCCCTGCATGAAGCCATCCTCTCACCTCCGATTCTGCATAAGCCGCTTCCGCAACACCTTTTCACAGATGTTTCATCATCCGAACAATATTTTCTTCACTTCTGTCCCCATGAATACATACCATCATACAATACTCTGCTTAATTTTTCAATTTCTTCCTTTATTTATTTTACGTCAGATTGACTTGATTTTTATTCTTTGTTAAAATTACTTTCATTATGAATACCGGTCCCCATTTTGTCCGGTCATACGAAAGGAAGGATCCCCACATGCCCAAATTAAACGAACATTATCAGGATTTAAAAGAAAGCTATCTTTTTGCGGAAATTGCGCACCGTGTTGCTGCCTACGAGGCCGAGCATCCGGATGCTAAGATCATCCGTCTTGGAATCGGCGATGTCACACTCCCGTTAGGAGACCTCGCTATCAAAGGCCTGCACGAAGGTGTGGACGCCATGGCTTCCGCCGAAACCTTCAAAGGTTACGGTCCGGAGCAGGGCTACGCATTCCTGCGCGATGCCATCTCCGCTTACTATGCACGCAACGGTGTATCCGTGGATGCGGCTGATATCTTTATCTCCGATGGCGCAAAGAGCGATAGCGGCAATATTTCCGAATTATTTGACAACGACAACGTGATCCTGATTCCGGATCCGGTTTACCCTGTTTACGTGGATTCCAATATCATGAACGGAAAAAAGGTTACCTATTTATCCGGAAACGCAGAGAACAACTTCCTTCCGATGCCGGATCCGTCTGTTCATGCAGATATCATCTATCTCTGCTCCCCGAACAACCCGACCGGTGCGGTTTACAATAAAGAACAGTTAAAAGAATGGGTTGACTATGCGCTGAACAATCATGCAGTCATCCTCTTTGACTCCGCTTACGAAGCATTCATCTCTGATCCGGAACTTCCGCGCAGCATTTACGCGATCGAAGGCGCAAAAAAATGTGCCATTGAGTTCTGTTCCCTGTCCAAGACGGCAGGCTTCACCGGAACCCGCTGCGGCTACACCGTAGTTCCGAGAGAATTGGTTTTTACCGCCTCCAACGGCCAGGAAATGTCCCTGCACGCTATGTGGAACCGAAGACAATCCACCAAATTCAACGGAACCTCCTATATCATCCAGAAGGGCGCTGCCGCAGTCTTCACTGAGGAAGGCATGGCACAGTGCCGCGAAAATATTGCCTATTACCAGGAAAACGCCCGCATCATCGCAGACACCTTAACACGCAGGAACATCCGGTTCTTCGGCGGCGTACACTCTCCTTACATCTGGTTTGAGTGTCCGGACGGCATGGAATCCTGGGAGTTTTTTGACTATCTCTTAAATAACGCCCAGGTTGTCGGAACGCCAGGCGCAGGCTTCGGCGAAAACGGTAAAAATTACTTCCGTCTGACTTCCTTCAATAACCACGAAAATACCATCGCAGCCATGAAACGTTTTGAGCATCTGTTCTAATTTGTATTGTTTCTATAATAATTGTAGATTCAATAGACACAAATATTGGAAAAATCCCTTGCAAAGCGCTGTCACTTATGCTACAATATTCTTTGCGTAAGTAAGCCGGCGTGGCGGAATGGCAGACGCATCAGACTCAAAATCTGACGGGGGCAACCTCGTGCCGGTTCGAGTCCGGCTGCCGGCATCCTTGGCAGGGGCAAGAGCTTCGGATCACTGATTTCAGTGGTTCGGGGCTCTTTCTTTTTTATTCCTGTTTTCTTTACTCTCTTTACAAAATTCTTATTTCTTTTCCTCCATCTATATTTCTTCTCGACTTTGCGCTATAATGTAATGAACACAAAGAAACTCCATTATTTTCGACATGAAGGAGAACACTATGATACCAAAGAAATCAAAATACGCACTGACGGTTACCCTTCTGGCCCTCAGCACAGCGTGTCTCGCCACCGGGTGCAAAAAGAAACACGATAAGATTGATCTGTCCGGCAGCCAGGCTGCGGAAAGTACCGTTCAGACTGCTCCTGTTTCCACCACCGCAGCGGAATCGGAAACCAGTTCATCCATCACCATCGAACCAGGCATTGAAAACGCGCAGTCCCAGGGAACTTCCGCCGGAGGTGCCGCCACATCCCTTTCCCTGTCCGTTAAAACAGACACCTACCAGAATGGTAATGTTTCCATTCAATATCCGGTCATTTCTGATAACTCTGTGAAACCGGAAATCAACGATCATCTGAAAGATAATGCCCTTTCCATCCTGAAAGCCTGGGAAATCGATGAAGCCAAAGACACCCTGAATATTACCTGCAAAGTCCTCTCCGCCACAAAAAACCGTATCACGGTCCGCTACGATGGCAATGTTATGACGGACGGCGGCATACACCCAACTGCTATCTTCTACACAAACACGCTAAGCTTAAGCTCCGGCTCTGATATCGGTCTTTCTTATCTGGCCGATCCAGCCACTCTGGCTTCCTATGTACTGTCCGATGACTGTACCTTCCCGGAAACTGATGCCGAAACCGCTGCCGCAGCAAAAACCTTTCTGAAAGAGTCCGATCAGTCTTACTATACCGCACTTTTCCAGAACGCTGATTTTCCTTACCAGGAAACATTCCCGGAATGTTTCAGCTATGAGTACGAAGGCTCTATCTATTTCTCCCTTCCGGTAGCACACGCTCTGGGAGACTATATTCTGGCTGTCTACACTCCGGAAAACAAATAAAAGAAAGATGAGGATTTTATCTTATGGAAAACGTAACCATCTTCAACCACCCGCTGATCCAGCACAAGATTTCCATTCTCCGCAACAAAAACACCGGGACCAATGAATTCCGCTCCCTAATTGAGGAAATCGCCATGCTCATGGGATATGAGGCTTTGCGCGATCTTCCCACCGAGGAAGTAGAGGTGGAAACTCCGATTGAAACCTGCATGACCCCAATGATTGCCGGAAAGAAACTGGCTGTTGTCCCGATCCTGCGGGCCGGACTTGGCATGGTAAACGGCATCCTGGCTCTGGTACCAAGCGCAAAGGTCGGCCACATCGGCCTGTACCGGGATGAGGAGACCCACGAACCACACGAATACTACTGCAAGCTCCCAACTCCGATCGACCAGAGAACCATCGTTGTCACCGACCCGATGCTGGCCACCGGCGGCTCTGCCGTGGCTGCCGTGGATTTCATCAAGCAGCATGGCGGAAAGAAGATCAAATTTATGGCCATTATCGCAGCGCCGGAAGGACTGAAGCGCCTGCACGAAGCACACCCGGATATCCAGATCTACGTAGGACATCTGGACCGCTGCTTAAACGAAAACGCCTACATCTGCCCGGGACTGGGCGATGCAGGCGATCGAATCTTTGGAACCAAATAAAAATTTGAGTTACAAAGCTGAATAAAGGTCCGGAAGTGAAAGAGACCGCCTTCCTCTATTTTCACATATCGTTGTTTGCTTGCTTTCGCTAACACGCGTTCGCCTGTGTCGGATTAACATCCGCCACATTCGGACG
>NZ_DBFCCJ010000041.1:0-80751 GCF_048380235.1 Ventrimonas sp.
AATTTGCTTTGTGAGCGAGCATAGCGTCAGACCGGAGACCCTTGTTTGAGCACGCAGCGCGTGCGAGTTTGGGTCGCAGGTCTGACAATAGGCGGCGCAGTGAACAAAGCGCAAAATTCCACCGTTTCTGCGTTTCTGTACGCGCTTTCCGGAACTTCGGACCTTTTAGTGGTTCCGTCTCAATATTTTTATTTCCTGACGGAATCAAATTCTCTGCAGATTTCCTCGGATGGTGCCTTGGTTGCCAGAGATACGATCACGATGGCCAGTGCGGATACAAGGAATGCCGGAAGCAGTTCATAAATATTCCAGGTGCCTCCCATCGGGCGTACTAGGTATTTCCATACGAATACCATCACGCCGCCTGTTACCATTCCGGCCAGGGCACCCTGCAGGTTAGTGCGTTTCCAGAACAGGGCGAAGAGTACCAGCGGGCCGAATGCGGCACCGAAGCCTGCCCATGCGAAGGATACGATGTAGAATACGGAGCTGTCCGGGTTCCAGGCCAGGAATACACCGACAATGGCAATACCGACTACGGTCAGGCGGGCTGCCATCATGGAAGCTGCCGTGCTCATTTTAATCTTTAAGAAATCCTGGAGCAGATTCTGGGAGACACCGGATGCTGCGGTTAACAGCTGGGAGTCTGCGGTGGACATGGTGCACGCCAGGATACCGGCCAGAACCACGCCCGCAACCAGGGAAAGCAGGAAGTTGTGCTGTCCCAGCAGATGCGCGAACTGGATGATGACGGTCTCAGACTCAGAGCTCTGGGTAAAGAGCGGGATTGCGCCCGCCACGGAAGCAGCATAACCAATGATGCCGATTAAGATAGCCACGCACATGGAAATCAGTACCCATACGGTTGCGATCCGGCGAGAAAGGGTCAGCTTTTTCTCATCCTCAATTGCCATGAAGCGGAGCAGGATATGCGGCATACCGAAATAGCCAAGTCCCCATGCCACGGTAGATATGATGGTCAGCAGACTGTATGGAGCTGCGTTTCCGCTTGCACGGTCATGAATGTGGTTCATGGAAAGGTAACCGGCCAGGGAGGTTGCATTGTTTACGACCTCCTCCCAGCCACCGGCCATGTGGATACCGTAAAATACAATGATGATCAGAGAGATGGTCATAACAACACTCTGGATGAGGTCAGTGGTAGACACTGCCATAAAGCCGCCCATGACAGTATATCCTACAATAACAATGGCGCCTACGATCATGGCAACGTGATAATCTGCTCCGAACAGGCTGGAGAACAGGGTTCCGATAGCCTTAAAGCCGGAGGCGGTGTACGGAATAAAGAAAATCAGGATGATGATCGCGGAGATGCACATCAGGATATTCTTCTGATCGTGAAAACGTCTGGAGAAGAAATCCGGGATGGTGATGGCATTGCAGACTACGGAATAGCGGCGAAGTCTCTGTGCTACGATCAGCCAGTTTAAATAAGTGCCAACGCCAAGACCGATGGCAGTCCAGCCCGCGTCAGCGATGCCGGAAAGATAAGCCACACCCGGAAGTCCCATAAGGAGCCAGCTGCTCATGTCGGATGCCTCCGCGCTCATGGCGGTTACAAGCGGTCCGAGCTTCCGGCCGCCTAAGTAGAAATCGTCAGCGGAATCGCCGCTGCCCTGTTTGCTGAAATAGAATCCCACGTATACCATTGCCGCAAGATAAATGACAATGGCTGCCAGGATTCCAATCTGTCCTGATAGCATAAATTTTCCTCCTCATTCCCTTTGTCGGCATAAATAAAGAACCGACGTAACTGTTCAGTACCTTCACAGTTACGAACCGACAGCATGATGTGCTCAATTATAGCATGAACTAAAATAGACCACAATACAGAATGAAGTATAGAATGAATACTGTACGATTAGTGAAATATAAGCGAAAAACACTAGATTTTATAAGAAAAACAGAGTAGACGATATAATAAAAGAAAGTCAATACAAAAATTAAAATTTTTCATTTTTACAGCTTCCGGCCGGTCAGGGCTGGAAGCTGCTTAAGAATCCGGGCATGACTTTCCCGGCATATTCCACCAGGGAATACTCTCCCGAGCAGAGGCACCAGTCATAGAGAAGCGCCCGCTCGCACAGGGCATAGAGCTTTACCATCTCGTTCACATTCGAGCGGGTACTGAGCTGTCCGTCTGCCTGCCCCTTTGCAATGATCTTCCGCAGAAGCTTGTAATAAATACGGTTATGGTCCAGCAGATGCTTCTCACCATTGGTGGTAAGCTGGGTGGAATAAAGTCTTGCCAGAAGATCCAGGGAGATGCTGTTTTCGATCATACGAAACAGTTCCTGGTTTAAGAAGAGAAGCTGGTCCATGGCGCTCATGGCCGGTGTCAGCTCCAGGGTAAGCGCTTCATATTTTTCATCAAACAGGGAGCTTAAGGTGGAAAGAAGCGCATCCTTACCGTCAAAATAGTGGTAAAAGGATCCCTTGGAGGTGCCGGACAGGTCAATGATCTCTTCCACGGTGGTATCCTCATAGCCCTGCTCGTAGAAGAGCTTCCATGCGGCATTTACGATCTTTCCGCGTGTGTTTCGTGCGTTTTTCTTTGCCATAATATCCTCCTGCTTTTTTCTGTTCTGCTGTTTTGGCACTTCCCGGGCAGCCGCATTATTTCCGCCATTTTCGGCTCTTGATCCGCCAGATGCACAGCACCATGCGGATGAAGCAGTCTGCGGCAATGGCCAGCCATACGCCTGTCACGCCCAGCGCCAGGAGGTGGATCGCCAGCCATACCAGGCCGATCCGCAGTCCCCACATACCGATGATGCTCACCAGAAGGGAGAAACGCACATCGCCGGAGCCGCGGCAGATGCCGCCTGCGATGACAGTAAAGCTGAAGAAGATTTCCGTGGCTGCCGCAATAAACAGCGTTTTGCTGCCCAGGGCAATGACCTCAGGTTCCCGGCTGAACAGGCTGATGATGGGCCTTGAAAAAATGGCAACCGGCACGCAGGCTGCGATAATAACGACAGAACCGATCCAGCAGATGCGGAAGGCGAACCGGTCCGCCAGATCCCTGCGTCCGGCACCAAGAGCCTGGCCCACCAGCGCAGTAGCTGTGTAGGCGAAGCCGTAGGCCGGCAGATAAAGCAGTCCCTCAGTTTGATTGGTCAGATAGTGCGCTGCCAGGGAAATAGTCCCAAGACCGGAGATCATGGCGGTTAAGGCCACCTGTCCGGAGGTCAGAGTCAGACGTTCCAGAAGAACCGGAATACTGATATGCCAGAGCTGACCGAGTACCTGCCGTTCCACGTGGTAATCTGTATGGAACGGATGCAGCCGGATCGGTGTTTTGGCAGTTGTCAGGAACACCAGCAGAATGACCAGCAGAAGCATCTGGGAAAGCATGGTGGAGCAGGCCGCTCCTGCAACACCAAGCCCGGCGCCCCAGATGGAAATGGTGTGGGAGCCGATGGTTAGGCTTCGTACCGGATAGATCAGGAAAAAGTTTCCGACAATGTTGGCTGCGTTAGAGGTCAGATTGGCAGCCAGCGGGATCCGCGTGTTTCCGGCAGAACGAAAAATCGCGGAGAGTACTACCGAGAGTGTCTGGGCCGTGAGGCCGTAGCCGATGATCTGCATGTAGCGCTGTGCCTGGGGAATGACCTCCGGAGCAGCACCAAGCCAGATGGGGAGCGGATGGCAGATGAGCTCTACGCCAAGAGCCAGCAAAAGACCAAGCACGGCTGCGCACACAAGTCCCTGGGCCGTGATCCGGCGGGAACGATCATCATCACCGGAGCCTACTGCATGGGAGATCAGATAGGAAAAGCCCACGCTTAAGGAGGTGATAAAGCCGTTGATGAGCCAGATACTGGAAATATTGACAGCCACTGCGGCAGTGGCAGAAGCACCGATAGAGCCTACCATGGCGGTGTCGGCCAGGGATGCCATACAGATCAGAAATTGCTCCAGGATCGCGGGCCAGGCCAGCTTCAGGATGGTACGGTTTAAGTGGCTCTGTGCCTGGTCGGAGAGAATATCCGGTGCCTGTTTATTCATGATCCGGTACCTGGAAGCCGTTTTCTTTTAATACCCAGGAGGCAACGGCACGGTTGGTATCCAGCCAGGCACCGTGGGATTTCATGTAGCCGATCAGGCGGCTGAGCATCTGCACGCGGCTGGCCCGGCCTACAAACTGCGGATGCAGCACAAAATTGATCATGCGGCCCTCTACAGCCAGGGAATCAAATTCCTCTTTCCAGATCTCAAACATCTCATCCGGGGATTTGAGTCCGTAGCGCTCCGGGGCAGCATCGGTATAAAAGTCGTAGGCGGTATCATCGAAAATGGAATCCTTCGGAAGCTCCACCAGCGGAATGGTCTTACCGTCGATCTGATGAAGAAACGGGCCGTCACTGTCGCGCCAGTTGCTGCTGTAAATATAGCCATGCTCCAAAAACAGGCGCAGGCTGTAGTCATGGATAACGCCGCCCGGTGCTCGGTGTCCGGCAATCTTCTGCCCGGTCAGATCGTAGATGATCTTCTCACTGCGGTGCATGGTGGCATCTTCCTGCTCATAGGTAGTTTTTGTGGATTCCTCATGCAGATAGCCATGAAAGCCGATGTCGTGTCCTCTGCGTGCAATCTCCTTCACGACCTCCGGGTAATGCTCAGCGACTACGCCGGGAATGAAAAAAGTTGCCTTTACCTGGTGGCTGTCCAGCATGTCAAGGATGCGCGGTACACCCTGTTTGGGGCCGTAGGCGCCGCGGGAAAGGTTTGTCATATGGGCAGTACTGCCGTCTCCGTGAGTGGTCCACATCGTTTCTGCGTCCAGGTCAAATGCCATCATCACGGCAATGCGTTTGTTGTCAGGCCAGTTCATCATGCTCTGTTTCCTCCGTTCTGCTTCTGTACATAACGTGCTACATCCTCGCAGGTGGTGATCCATGCGCCGTGATTCTGCATGTAGGCAATGAATTCGCCTACCATGCCGATGCGGCTCGTGCGACCGATCATCTGCGGATGCAGCTTTAAGATGAAGATCTTGTTGCCCTCCAGGGCCAGACCGTCAAATTCCTGCTTCCAGTTGCCGAAGACCTCCCGGTTCGGGTACATACAGCGGACTGCAGGATCACTGAAGGTGAAATAATAATAGGTAAAGTCATCCATGGTGATATCGTTTGGGAGCTCTACCAGGGGCAGCTCCTTTTGATCCTTTTCCCAGAGATAAGCCCAGTCACAGTCCTTCATGGAAGAACTGTACAGATAGCCACGCTCAGCCAGAAGCTCCGGCATAAAATCCTGGAGCACGCTTTCCGGTGCCCGGTGTCCCACCGGCTTTTTTCCGGTGATCTCTGCGAGCAGCGCTTCACTTTTATCCAGGATTTTTATCATCTCGTCCCGGGAAAGCTCCGGATCGGATTCATGCCGGTAGCCGTGGCAGGCCAGCTCATGGCCGTGCCGGTGGATTTCCTCTACGGTATCCCGGTAGGTCTCGATCACAGCGCCCGGCACAAAAAAGGTAGATTTGATGTTCATGGTATCCAACATATCAAGGCATCTGGCCAGTCCCTCATGAGGGCCGTACTGACCTCGTGAAAAATCGGTAAAGCCAATGCTCGTTCCCTTGCTTTTGGCGCGGGATATCCGTAAAAATTCAGCGTCATAATCAAATGTAACCATCACGGCAATGCGTTTGCCGTCTGGCCAGGAAAACGCTGGTCCGTTTGTTTTTCCATCTGCAATGTACATAAAATGCTCCTTTCGCGGTCTGAAAACTTTCTTTTATAATTAGGAAGAGTTTTCCTTTCATAGTTCGATTATAAGCATGGGAAAGATCAATGTCAACCGCCCGGTCCGGTATAACCGCGCAGGAGTATTCTTATAAATATTTTGTATGGGAATTTATGAATAATATTCACCGGTTTAGTTGAAATGGGGAAATAAAAGTGATATAATCAGCCAGAATATTTATTTTTATGCACAATCATACACTTGAGGAGGAATGAAATTATGAAAAAACATATTCTTTTCGCAGCTGGTGCAATGCTGGCCGCTGTGCTTATGACCGGATGCGGCAGCAAGCCGGCAGAGACCACCGCAGCAGCGACAGCTGCCGAGACAGAGAGCACTGCAGCAGAGACAACACAAGCAGCAGGCAGCGAAGCAGAGAGCAGTGAGGCTGAGGTATCTGCAGATAACCCGTTTGCAGGCAAGACCGTGAAGGTTGGCTGTTCCGCAACCTTTGTTCCGTTTGAGTCCATCGAGATGGCAGCAGACGGAAGCAAGAACTATGTTGGCATGAATATTGATATTGTTAAGGCAATCGTTGAGAAAAACGGAGGAAGCGTTGAGTTTGTAGATATGCCGTTTAAGAGTCTGATGGCAGCAATCCAGGCCGGCCAGATTGATTTCTGCAGCGGCGGCATGGCACCGACCGAGGAGCGTGAGAAGACTCTGGATTTCTCCGAAATCTTCTTCTATCCGAGAAATGCGATCGTTTACCGCGCAGAGGATGATTACCCGGATCTGGATTCCCTCCAGGGCAAGACCGTAGCATATGTATTTGGTACCAACTATCAGCAGGTAGCTGAAAGTATCCCGGATGTCAACGCAGTTGGTATTCAGGGAAGCCCGGCCTGCATCGAGGAAGTAAAGAGTAAACGTGCGGATGCCTGCATCATTGATGGCGCCGGCGCAAGCGAATTCCTGAAGAATAACGATACGTTAAAGATGAGCCTTCTGGACAAGACCGATGACTGCTTTGCAATCGGCTTCCCGAAGGAGTCTCCGTACTATGAGACCTTCAACAACACTCTGAAAGAGATGATGGATGACGGCGAGTTAAACAAGATCATCGCAGAGCACTTAAGCGAGCAGTTCATCCTGGACTAATTTTGAAAAGAAAGGAAATCATATGAAGCTTGATTTTAGCAGTGTCTGGCAGTATTGGCCGTTCTTATACCATGGTGCACTGACTACTTTAAAAATAACGGCCATGGCGGCGGTACTTGGATTTATACTGGGTGTGCTTCTGTCGCTGATCAAAATCAGTAAATGTAAGCCTCTTGTCTGGTTTGGTAACTTTTACACCTCGATCTTCCGTGGTACCCCGCTTCTGGTACAGCTCTGTATCGTGCATTTTGGCCTTCCGCAGTTAACCGGTATGACCCTTACCACGATGCAGTCCGGTGTGCTGACCTTCTCACTGAACTCAGCTGCATATATTTCCGAGATTTTCCGTGGCGGAATCAATGCCATTGACCGCGGACAGTATGAGGCTGCCATGTCCCTGGGTGTGGGATATCGGGACATGATGAAGGATATCATCCTTCCGCAGGCAGTCAAGCATATCCTGCCGAGCCTGGTAAATGAGGCAATTTCCCTGTTAAAAGAGTCTTCCATCCTTTCCTATATCGGAGCGGTGGAACTGCTTCGTGCAGCAGACCAGATCACGGTACTGACCTTCCGGTTCTTTGAGCCGTATCTGGTGATCGCATTGATCTATTATGTTTTTGTCATGCTGCTGTCTATGGTAGCCAGTCGTGTAGAAAGGTGGGTGAACCGAAGTGATCGAGTTTCATGATGTCCATAAGAGCTTTGGCTCTCTTGATGTGTTAAAAGGAATCAATTTAAAGATTGAAAAGAGCCAGGTTGTTACCCTGATCGGTCCTTCCGGTTCCGGTAAATCTACGATTCTGCGGTGCATGAATCTGCTGGAGCGGCCGACCAGCGGCCAGGTGCTCATTGAAGGACAGGACATTACGGCACCGAAGACCGACATTCAGAAGATCCGCAAGGATATCGGCATGGTGTTCCAGCATTTCAATCTGTTTCCGCATATGACAGTCATGGAAAACATGGTCTATGCGCCGATCCGGGTCAATAAGATGCCGAAGGATCAGGCGAAGGAAAAGGCTCTGGAGCTTTTAAAGCTGGTCGGCCTGACCGAGAAGGCAGACGTGTATCCGGGCAAGCTTTCCGGAGGACAGAAGCAGCGTATAGCCATCGCGCGGGCGCTGGCCATGGAGCCGAAGATTATGCTGTTCGATGAGCCGACCAGCGCACTGGATCCGGAGATGGTAAAAGAGGTTCTGGAGGTAATCAAGGGCCTGGCCCACACCGGGATCACCATGGCGCTTGTTACCCATGAGATGGGCTTTGCAAGGGAAGTCTCCGACCGCATCTGCTTCATCGATAACGGGCAGATCGTGGAGGACTCCAACCCGGCCGAATTCTTTTCAAACCCGAAGAGCGAGCGTGCACAGAACTTCCTCGAGAAGGTGCTGTAGATCATATTGCAGAATGCCGGACGGCAGTGCGTACAAAAAATACGTACTGCCGTTTTTGCATAAAAGATTTGACATTCCTGCCGCGACAGGATATAGTTCTTAATACATTGCTGTTTTCCGTCCGGGCAGACTGCAATGGATAAAAAGAAAAAAGGCAGGGATGTTATGACTATTTACCAGGAATTACAGTTAAGCTCCGCAGGATCGAAGAATCTGATCCGGCGGTCAGAAAATAAAGAAGAAAAAAAGCGTCATATTTTTATTTATAACGCGAAGGTGTATCTTGTGGTAGCGTTTTGCTTTGCGGTGGTGACCGCCTTCAGCCTGCTGTTTGGTTCAGCCAACAGCATCGTGGGCGTGGTGGTGCTTCTGGCGCTTCTGGTGCTACGTCAGGCAGATTTCGGAATCCGCACGTCGCACGGACTCATCTGTATCGGATTGATCTTCGGCGTGCTGATTGCAGGTCCGCGCCTCTCCAATATGCTGCCACCGGGATATGCGTTTCTTGCAAACTGTATCTTCATCATGATTCTGATGGTGCTGGGCTGCCACAATGTGATCATGTCGAATCATTCTACATTCGTTCTGAGCTATCTGCTGCTTCAGGGCTACGATGTCAGCGGAGCCGATTATGAAAAACGTATCGTGGGACTGCTTTTGGGAATGCTCATCTGCATGGCTGTATTTTATAAAAATCAGAGACTGCGTCCGTACCGCAGAAGCTTTCTGGATCTGTTCCGGGAATTCCATTTCCGTTCGGCAAGAAACTGGTGGTATATCCGTATGACGCTGACGGTCTCCACGGCACTTCTCATCATGAATCTTCTGGGAATTTCCAGAGCCATGTGGGCCGGAATTGCCTGCATGTCCGTGTGCCTGCCATTTTCCGGGGATATGCAGCCAAGGGCGAAAATCCGTGGCTTATACAATGTTCTGGGCTGTGCGGTATTCGCTGTTTTATATTTTCTGCTGCCCCAGTCACTGCATCCATATCTGGGCATTTTGGGCGGAATTGGTGTCGGTTATTCTGCCGGATACGCATGGCAGACGGTGTTTAATACCTTCGGTGCACTTTATATTGCGTCCGGGGCCTTTGGACTAGTGGGAGCCATTGTCTTAAGAATCGGGACCAACGTGGGAGCAGCAGCTTATACCATGCTGTTAGATCAGATCTTAAACCGGCTGTTTGGCCGCGAAATGAAAAGGAGAGAAGGCTATGTTTGAGAGAGTCGAGTATACCGTAGCAAGAATTGACGGAGATTACGCATATTTACAGCGGGTGGACGATCCGTCCGCAGAAGAAAAATGCGTGGCAAGAGCGTTGCTTCCGGCAGAGATCAGCGAAGGCTGCCGCGTGGCATATGAGATGCTGGAATACAGTATGGCATAAAAGTGAATAAACGGTATAACCCCTCAGAGTTCTTCATAGACTGTAAAAAAGAATTCTGAGGGGTTTTCTTTTGAAGGATTATATCGAAGAGCGGGCCGTTGCCATTGCCAATTACATCATAGACCACAATGCCACGGTGCGGCAGACGGCGAAGAAATTTGGGATAAGCAAGAGCACGGTCCACAAGGACGTCACGGACCGGCTGGAGTACATAAATCCGGCGCTGGCAGCCCGGGCCAGGATCGTCCTGAACATCAACAAATCGGAGCGCCATATCCGCGGCGGCATGGCCACCCGGGAGAAGTATCAGCACAGGGTGGCTATCTGCAGCCGGGAGGAGAACTTGTAGCAGTGAGCGGCATGTTCAGTCATGCCGCTCTTTTTTATTGTCCCAGGTTTCACAGAAGCGGGCCGCAAAGGAAGGCTCCTCCCCTGCCGCGTAGAGATGGGAAACATCTCCGAATGTGCCGGCCCGAAAGCTTGCGATGCCCTGTCGACGCTCCTCCGTGTAAATGGTGGTGACGGAGGACGGTGCCGCGCACAGGCCGTGCCAGAGCGGCATCGGGGAAACGTGTATCAGATGGCTTAACAGCACACATTCCACGCCAAAATGACAGAACAGCACGATGGTGTCGCGGTTTGGCCGGACAGCACGGTAGTACAGGCCTTCCCGCTCATATCCGTGGGCGGCCAGGAGCCGGTCGAATTCTGAGGTGACCCGTTTGAATTCCTCTTCGACATGAATGGATCGCATGGCATCGGTATGATACCATTCTTCCGGATCATAATAGCGCAGCTCCTTTGTCCAGAGCTCCGGGAGCCAGTCCCAGATGCAGCTGGTCCGGTCCATGCCGGGTTTTATGATACGTGGAGAAAACTCCTGCAGCCATTCGCAGGTTTCGGCAGTGCGATTTAGCTTTTTTAAAGTCAGGGAAGCTGTGTCCTGTGCCCGGCCTAAAGGCGAGACATAATAAAAGTCCGCCGGAGTACGGACAAGCCGGTCAGAAAGCAGTTCCGCTTCCCGCCAGCCGGTTGGGGTTAAGGAGTCGATGGAATAGTCCGGATCAGCGTGTCTTACAATCAGAAGTTTCATGTTGGAATCCTTTCAGTCAAAACCGGAAGATAAGATCCGGTATCACATGTGATTTTGAGAGTTAGTTATGGTTATGATAACATAATTTCACAGTTTTTTGCATTGTGCATTTCTTTATTTTATTTTAAAATGAAACGGAAAACCATTACAATACGGAGGATCCCCCAATGAAGCATATCTTAGTAGCCATGCCTTTCGATGATACGCATAAGGCATACATAGAGAAAATCGGAACGGACTGTGAGTTTCGTTACACCACCATCAAGACTGCCACTGCAGAGGAGGTAAAGGCAGCGGACATCATTTTTGGCAACATCAGTCCGGAGCTTGTGAAGCAGAATGACCATCTGGAGTGGATGCAGTTAAATTCTGCAGGCTCTGACCAGTATTGCAAGCCGGGAGTCATTGGCCCGGATACGATTCTGACCTGTGCCACCGGTGCCTATGGTCTGTCTGTTTCCGAGCATATGGTTTCCATGTCCATGATGCTCTGCCGCAAGATGGATTTATATATGAAGAATCAGATCAACCATGAGTGGAAGGAAGAGGGCAGCGTAACCTCCATCTGGAATTCCACCACACTGGTAGCAGGGCTTGGTGATATCGGAAGTGAGTATGCAAAACGCATGAAGGCGCTGGGCAGTCATGTCATTGGTATTCGCCGCAACGTGGCAGAGAAGCCGGATTTCATCGACGAACTCTACACCATGGACCAGCTGGATGAGGTTTTACCGAAGGTGGATTTCGCTGTATTTATTCTGCCGAGTACCCCGGCGACCCATCACATCATGGATGAGCGCCGTCTGCGCCTGATGAAGCCGGGCAGTTATCTCATCAACGCAGGACGCGGCGATGCGGTAGACTGCGATGCGTTAAATAAAGTCCTGCGTGAGGGCGGTGCGCTGGCCGGTTGTGCGTTAGATGTAACCGAGCCGGAGCCGCTTCCGGCAGACCATCCCCTCTGGGATGCGCCGCGCACCATCATAACCCCGCACAGCGCAGGAAAATTCCATCTGCGTGAGACCTTTGAGCGCATTGTACGGATCACCGGGGAAAATCTGGAGAAATATCTGGCCGGAGAGAAGGAAGAGATGCGCAATCAGGTAAATGTAAAGACCGGAAATCGGAAATAGGCCCCGTTTTTGGTTTACGATCTCGCCTGCAGGTAATGTAGCATGGTCTGTGACACTACGGAGCTTGCGGTTCTGGAGAAGGCCAGACCGATGGTACGATGGTGGGGTGGATCCAATGGGCGGGAAACCAGCTGATTCGGAAATGCTTTCATGACCAGCTCCTGGGAAATGGTGATGCCCAGTCCATTCTGCACAAAGGCCATGATCAGATTATCATCCCGGAAACTGTAGACAATATCCGGCCGGCGCCGGCATTGGGACAGAAGATGCTGAATGTCATTGTCGCAGCCAGGTGTCTCGATGATCATGGGATAATCCAGTAAGCTTTCTAAGGAGACCTTCTCTTTTGCTGCCAGCGGATGAAATGCCGGAAAGACAGCACAGAGAGGGTCTTCTTTTAGTGGATAAAAGGTCAGGTCATCGGCCATGATCGAGGAGAGAAAGCCACAGTCAACCTGTCCGTGCAGGATCCATTCCCGGATCTCGTTATAGTTTCCATCCAGAACCTCAACTTCCACACCGGGATGATGTTCCGTGAAAAAATGGATCACGTCCGGCATCCACAGAGCAGTGATGCTGGAAAAGCTGCCTACCCGCAGCTTTCCTTCTATCTTGTGGTTGATGTTAAAGGCGGCCTGGCGCAGTTTATCCTTCTGGTTTACCATTTCCTGAATGTAGGGGATCAGCCGTGCACCGTTGTCCGTTAAGATTACACCACGTTTTATCCGTGCAAAAAGCTGAACGCCAAGCTCTTCCTCCAGCCCGGCCATCATCTGGCTGATACCGGACTGGGTATAATTTAAAGCAGTGGCAGCCCCGGAAAAGCTGCCGGTCTCACAGACCTTTAAAAATATCTCATAGCGGTCTTTCTGTTCCTTCATAATCTCCATCCATTACAAAAATTTATATATAGCAGTAAAAACATTTGATTTACTGATATCATAACACATGCTATCTTAATAAAGCAATATGGGCTGGTTTTTTGACAGTCCCATGAAAGAAAAAGAGAAGGTGTTTTGTTATGGAAAAGAAATCAAGTCATTTTTCGGGACAGATCGGATTTGTTCTTGCAGCTGCCGGAAGTGCTGTTGGTGTGGGAAACCTGTGGCGGTTCCCATATCTGGCAGCAAAAGACGGAGGCGGCCTGTTTTTGATCGTGTATCTGGTTCTGGTACTCACATTTGGCTTTACCCTGCTGACCTCAGATATTGCCATTGGGCGCAGAACAAAAGAAAGTGCCATCGGAGCTTACAGCAAAATGCAGGAAAGATGGAAATTTCTGGGAATCCTGACATTCCTGGTACCGGTTCTGATCATGACCTATTATGCAGTCATCGGAGGCTGGATTACCCGCTATGCGGTGGTCTACCTGAGCGGGCAGGCAGAAGCGGCAGCCCGGGACGGGTACTTCACATCCTTTATCACTTCACCGGTTTCGCCGGTCATTTTTGCACTTTTATTTATGGGCGTAACAGCGTTGATCGTTTATAATGGTGTTGAGGGCGGTATCGAACGGGTATCCAAGTGCATGATGCCGGTGCTTCTTGTTCTGGTGGTTATCATTGCCGGATATTCGCTGACACTGCATCATGTAGATGCAGATGGTCAGGTACGCACCGGTATGGAGGGCTTTTTGTATTATATCAGGCCGGATCTGGAAGGTATAACATTACGCCGGTTTTTACAGATCCTGCTGGATGCCATGAGCCAGATGTTTTTCTCCCTCAGTGTTTCCATGGGAATTATGATCACCTATGGTTCTTATGTAAAACCGGAGGTGGATTTAAACCGGGCGGTCAACCAGATCGAGATTTTTGACACCGGAGTGGCTTTGCTGGCCGGTGCCATGATCATTCCGGCTGTATACGTGTTTTCCGGAACAGAAGGGATGAGCGCAGGTCCGAGCTTGATGTTTATTTCTCTTCCGAAGGTCTTTGCGGCTATGGGGAAGGCTGGTGTGTTTATGGGAATCCTGTTTTTCGTAGCAGCAATTTTCGCAACCCTGACCTCCTGCATTTCCGTGCTGGAATCCATTACGGCCAACTGCATGGAGATTTTCCACACAGAACGCAAAAAGACCGTCCTGGTGCTGGCGGTCATTTACCTGGCAGCATCAGCGGTCATTGCGCTGGGATACAGTGTTTTTTATTTTGAAATTACGCTGCCGAACGGTTCTGGCGCGCAGCTTTTAGATGTTATGGACTACATCAGCAACAGTGTCATGATGCCGTTCATTGCCCTGCTTTCCGCCATTCTCATTGGCTGGATCAAAACTCCGGACTATGTCATCGGAGAGATGGAGCGAAATGGAGAGACCTTTGGACGAAAAGCAATCTACCGGGTGATGATACGCTACATCGCTCCGTTGATGATGCTTGTGCTGTTCTTGCAGTCTACCGGAATTTTTGCATGACCCCAGGCCTGCTTTCGTTCTTTTACAGAGTTAAACAGAAAAAATTTACAGAGCCAGGCATAGGCGCACCGGAATTAGAATAGGCTATTACTATCAAATTTTTTCGGGGAGGCTGTTATGGGAAAGAAAAAAAGCGGAAAGGTGCTGTTGGTGGCGGCTCTTTTGGCCTGGGTCTTCGTGGTGCGGTTTCTGACGGCCTGCAGCGTGGAGAAGGAAGATCTGCAAAAGGTGCGCGATCTGGAATTTACCGTAGTGGGAGAGACAGATCTTCCGGAGGAGCTGAAGAATGTGATCGGAGAGAAAAAGATGGCGCCCTTTAAGCTGACCTATACCGATGACCAGAATCTTTACATAGTCGTGGGCTACGGAGAACAGGAGACCGGAGGCTGCAGCATTTCCGTGAAGGAGCTTTACCTGACGGAGAATGCGATTGTGGCAGATACGGAGCTTCTGGGGCCGGAGAGTGCGGAACAGGCCGGAACAGAAAAATCGTATCCGTACATTGTCGTAAAAACCGAACATCTGGAGGAACCTGTTATATTCCAGTAATTTACTAGGAATTCATCTGCCGGTACTTGTATTTCTTTCATATCATATGGTAAAATAAAAGCTAAAATTCTAACGTATATTGCGGAGGATTGGGATTATGATTTTGAAAGATATCTGGTTGGATGTAAAAGCCGTACAGGAGCGGGATCCGGCAGCGCGGAGCGCACTGGAAGTGCTGCTGCTTTATCAGGGTGTCCATGCGCTGATCTGGCATCGGTTTGCCCATTGGTTTTATAAGCATCATATGTTTTTTATCGCGCGTCTGATCTCTCAGATTGCCAGATTTTTTACCCTGATCGAGATTCATCCCGGTGCGCAGCTGGGGCATGGCATTCTCATTGATCATGGCTGCGGTGTTGTCATCGGTGAAACGACTGTCGTTGGCGATAACTGTACTATTTATCAGGGCGTTACCCTGGGCGGAGTGGGTCTGAACAAGGGCAAGCGTCATCCTACTCTGGGCAATAATGTTACCGTAGGCTGCGGTGCAAAGATCCTTGGCGCCTTTGAGGTGGGAGACAACTGTAATATTGCTGCCAACGCGGTGTTGTTAAAGCCGCTTGACAACGATACCACCGCAGTAGGTATTCCGGCCCGGCCGGTCAAGGTAGCCGGGGTTTCCATTGAGAACCGCAAAAAAGCGGTTACCATGGAACATTTCGAAAAGATGGAACAGCGTGTTAAAGAGCTGGAAGCAGAGCTGGAGCATTTAAAGGGAGAGCTGGAGGAAGCCTCCAGGGAAGCGTAGCAGCAGACAACGCCCCGTATGGAGGCGGTATCATAAAAAGAAAAGCACTCACATAGACTTTCTGTAAAGGGTTTCTGATATGGAAAGAAAGGTGGGTGCTTTTTTATGCTGGAACTGGAAAAGCGGAACATACACAGGAACCGTCTGAAGAGCCAGACGGGAACGCAGGTGACCCTGGATGATGATTTTATCGTTCCGGATACCATGGATGATATCAGTGAGGTGATCCTGGATTCCGGACTGATCCAGCTGGAGCCGGTGAAGGTGCAGAGGGAGCGGATCACGGTGCGTGGAAAGCTGGAATTCCATGTGCTTTACCGGACAGAAGAAGGCGGACTGCAGACACTGGGTGGAGCAATCCCGTTCGAGGAAGGTATCAATGTGCCGGAACTGGAGGAAAAGGACTATGTCAGTGTGGGCTGGCAGCTGGATGATCTGGATACTGAGATGATTCATTCGCGCAAACTGGGGGTCCGGGCCATTGTGACGCTGGAGGTGAAGGCAGAAAGCCTGTATGACACAGAGGCCGCCGTGGATGTGAGAGACAGCGGGGCTGCTGACGGAGAAATTCATCTTCAGGTGAAGAAGAGGCAGATTCCCACAGCAGCGATTGCTCTTCGCAGAAAGGATACCTACCGATTAAAAGAGGATGTTACCCTGCCCGGCAGTAAACCGGCTATTGAACGTATGCTGTGGACTGAGATGAGTCTGGCCGGCTGTCTCGCGAAGCCGCTGGATGGTCAGATCCATCTGGAGGGAACCCTGATGGTATTTGTTCTTTACGAGGGCGGCGGAGACGGACAGGTGCAGTGGGTGGAGGAAAACATTCCGTTTTCCGGAGAAGTTAAGATGCAGGGAGCAGAGGCAGAGATGATACCGGCAATCGGCATGAAGCTGGTTCACCGGGAAATAGAGGAAAAACCGGATTATGACGGGGAACTGCGGGAACTTTCTGTTGACGCTGTGATCGAGCTGGATGTACGTCTCTACGAGGAGCAGGAACTGGAGCTATTGCAGGATCTCTATGCCACGAACCGGGAAATCGTGCCGGAAACCGCAGATGCAGTATTTGACCGGATCCTGACCCGAAACTTTGGAAAATGCAAGGTTGCGGAAAAGGTAAATCTGGAAACAGATCCCAGGGTCCTGCAAATCTGTCACAGCGGCGGAAGTGTGAAGCTGGACGGAGTGGAGAGCAGAGAGGAAATTCTGGCCCTGGACGGAGTTCTGGAGGTGAAGCTTTTGTACCTGACGGATGATGATGCGCGCCCGGTACAGGCAGTGACCCGGCTGGTTCCGTTTCATTATGAGGCAGAGGTGCCCGGAATCCGTGAGGACAGCAGCTGGTATCTGGAGCCTGGGCTGGAACAGCTGACTGCGGTTATGGCCGGAGGCGGACAGGCGGAGCTGCGTGGAGTGATCGCGTTTGATCTGTTGGTTTTGCAGTCTGAGCCGGGGCAGGTGATCCGGCAGGTACAGGTCCTGCCGGCAGATACGGAAAAGATGAAGGCCATGCCGGGAATCGTGGGATACTTTGTGCAGCCGCAGGATAGCCTGTGGGATGTGGCAAAGCACTTTCATACCACAGAGGACTCCATTCTGGCCTCCAACGAGCTGCCCGGCGGAGAAATCAAAGCAGGAGACTGCCTGATCCTGGTAAAGGAAATTGGATGAGTTTCCGGAAAAATAAAAAAACGGACAGACACAAAAGAAAACAGACCGGCGTAGGATATACTATGAAACATAGCTGATCCATGCAGATAGCGGCGAGTCAGCCAGAAACCGGGGTATCGCATCAGGCCGGTGCTTTTCATAGATCAGGGAAACCTGGGCGGCGCATGCTGTACTTGCAAGCAGCAGGCACCGCCTACATAGCGTTTTGTGGTGGGAACCGGAGCGTTGCGCGGCAGCGTTTCTTATGATAGGATGATAGGGAACGTGTGAACGGCTGATCCCGGAAAACCCGGAGAAGCCGGAAAAGAGGCATAACATGACAGAGGAAAATTATACATATATCCTGGAATGTGCGGACGGAACCCTCTACTGCGGATGGACAAACCATCTGCAGGAACGGGTTGCAGCCCACAATGCGGGGAAGGGTGCCAGGTATACAAAAAGCCGCAGGCCTGTGGTACTGAAGTATTATGAAACCTTCAGTACAAAGCAGGAGGCCATGCGGCGGGAATGGGCGGTCAAACAGCTAAGCCGGAAGGAAAAGCTGGAGCTGATCGAGGCGTTTACGCAACAAATGCGTACATCATGATGTAATGGCAGAGACTTCCACCCATTACGAACAGATGAAAGATTTCGTGAGAACCGAAATAGCGGTGCTTCTGGTTAAAGATCGGCAGCTTCATGGCATAGATCACGCCGCCTGCGGTATAAATGATACCGCCGGCCAGAAGCCAGCCAAAGGCCTGCCGCGGAAGTGCCGCGATGATCTTTCCAAAGGCAAGTACGCAGACCCAGCCCATGGCAATGTAGACCATGGAGGAAAACCACTTGGGACAGGTGATCCACAAAGCGTTGATGAGGATGCCTGCAGCAGCAATGCCCCATACCAGTGCCAGCATGATCCAGCCGGTGCGGTCTCCCAGAACCAGCATGCAGACTGGCGTGTAGGTTCCTGCAATCAGAATAAAGATCATCATGTGATCCACCTTGCGCAGCATGCGGTTGATCTTCGGTGAAATATCCAGTGTATGGTAAATGGTGCTGGCTGCATAGAGCAGGATCATGCTGATAATAAATATGGAAAGAGCCAGTACATGGGATTTGTCCGGTTCTGCGGCAGCCTTGATGATGAGCGGGGAAGCGGCGCACAGAGCCAGGATCATGGCGATAAAATGAGTCAGGGCACTGCCCGGATCTTTGATTTTCAGAGTCATGATGATTCCTCCTTTCGGAAATGTGATGAGCAAAAGGATACATGTAGTTTTGAAAACTACATTAAGCTGTTTTATATACTATACAGCGGTGCGGCAAAAAATGCAATAGATTTTCCTGAAAAACTTTGAAATTCAAACTAGTTGCCAAAATGCAGGCAAAAATCCCATTGCCGAAGGCAATTTTCAATGGATTTTTGCTCGTAACTGTGAGGGTACTGAACAGTTACGGATATTGTTAAAAAGGAGAGGAAACAGAAGAATGCTGAATATACTATATGAAGATGAAGCGGTGCTGGTGGTGTGGAAACCGGTGGGCATGGAGTCCCAGTCCGGCCACGGTTTTGACGCGGACATGGTCAGTGAGATCCGCCGGTATTTATCCACAGGAAAACCAGTGGATAATCACAAGCTGTCCACAAAATCTGTGGAACCTTATGTGGGAGTTATCCACAGACTGGATAAGCCGGTGAGTGGTGTTATGGTGTATGCCAAAACGAAAAATGCCGCAGCTGCGCTGAGTAAGCAGGTAGCAGAAGGGAAAATGCACAAGAAATACCTTGCTGTACTCTGTGGAAAACCTGTGGATAATGTGGAAAAGTATGTGGATTATCTGTTGAAAGATGAAAAGGAAAATACATCACGAATTGTGGATATGGGGATAAAAGGTGGAAAACGTGCAGAACTCATCTGCCGCGTGCTTGAGTCAAAGACGGTGGAGCCCTATGGGGAACTGACCCTTGCAGAGATTGAGCTTCTGACCGGCCGCCATCACCAGATCCGGGTGCAGATGTCCGGCCACGGGCTGCCGCTCTGGGGAGATAACCGCTACAATCCGGCATTTTGTCAGGGAGACCAGGCGGCAGGATCCATCGCTGCTGACAGTGCAGATTCTCCGGCAGGCGGTTTTGGCCGCAGACGTGCCCTGTCCGGCCGCAGGAGCGCCGCACAGGCCGGTACTGACCGCATAGCGGCCCGCCGTCCGCGTGCGCATCGTGCCGACATCGCGCTTGCAGCGTATGAACTCCGTTTTACTCATCCGGTCACCGGAAAGATCATGACCTTCCGGCAGAATCCGTCCGGCGGTATCTTCCGCAAGTTTGCGATCGGACAGGAGCATGTATAAATCCGTAAAGGATGGACAGACTAGAAAATGTACAAAGGAAGTACAAATCAAAAAGCGGGTGGATCCATGGGGAAACCGGCGGAGCACAAAAGATAATCCATTTACATATCTGCGATAATGTCGTATACTGATACTGCTTCGTTTAAACAAGCCTGCAGCGTGGATTCATGCGCTGAGCTGGATTAACGGAAAGAAAATGGAGGCAGGAACATGACATTTACCTATCCAGCGGTAATCACACCGCATAAAGACGATGATGGTTTCCATATCGTATTCCCGGACCTGGAGCTCTGTGAAGGAGACGGCCCGGATCTGGAGGATGCTCTGGATGACGCAAGAGAAGCAGCTTATAACTGGCTGATGGTGGAACTGGAAGAGGGAGGAGAATTCCCGGCACAGAGCCATGAGGAGGATATTGAGGTTCCGGAGGGCGGTTTCGTCCGCAGGATCATCGTGCGCATCAAGCTTCTTCCGGACAGTGACTGATACGTCTGGAGACAAGGACCAGGCTGTTTGCGGCAGCCTGGGTTGCCGAAGCAACTACGCCTCGGCATAAGAATGTGCCAGGGCACATTCTTTGTCACGAAAACGAATGATAAGGAGGAGTTGGATCATGAGATACACTGTAAAACCGCACAATGTGTGCGCAGCCTCTCTGTCTTTTGACTTAGATGGTGATGTTGTCAGAAACGTAGAATTTACCAGAGGCTGTGATGGCAATTTAAAGGCAATCAGTAAACTGGTAGACGGCATGACCGTAGACCAGATCTACAATACGCTGCATGGCAATACATGCGGTTTTAAGGATACATCCTGCGCAGACCAGCTGGCCCAGGCTGTGCGCAAATGTTACGATGAGAGCCGGAAATAGGCTGAAGGGGCTTAGCTCATCTTGTCTGCCAGGCGCAGAAATTCCTGCATTTCCCTGGTGACCCATTTATCCTTGTGGTAGAAAATCTGCCGCCAGGTCTGCATCTGGAAGCCGCGGACATTTAAGGCAGTCAGCTGCTTTTGCTGTAATTCCCGCTGGACCGTGAATTTCGGAAGAAATGAGATCCCGGTATTTTTCAATAGCATATGGATGATGAATTCTGTACTGCCGATTTCCAGAAACGGCTTTACGGAACGATTTATGGATGCCAGATACTGTTCAAGCATATGACGGTAGCTGGCATCTTTTTCTGTCAGGAAAAACGGAAAGCGCAGAACCTCATCAAGCTCCAGTTCACGCTTTGCCAGGGCCAGCTCATGGTCCGGGGAGGCCACAAAGATATTTTCTTCCGGTTCCTCCAGGGTCTTGCACCAGCGGTTGTTATAGATCCTCCGGTCCAGAAGATACACGATATCGATGGTGTTTTCGTTCATCCGGTCGAGCAGTACTCCGGGAGAATCCGTTACGATGCTGATGGTGACCTCCGGGTGCAGCCGGTGGTATTCGGCCAGAAGATCCGGGAAAATGGAAGCGCAGATGGACTCGATGGTGCCGAGGCAGAGCTTGCCGCTTAGCGTGGAAGGATCGGAAACTGCGTTTTTTGCCTGCTCCAGATCGTTGCGGATGGAGACGGCGTACTGATAGAATACCTGTCCCTGATGCGTCAGGGAAATCTGTTTTCCGATCCGGTCAAAAAGATGGACACCAAGCTCCTGCTCCAGCTGCTTGATCTGAATGGTGACGGCGGCCTGGGAGTATCCCAGATGTCTGGCTGCCTTGGAAAAGCTCTGATATTGTGCAACCTGCAGAAAGGTGCTGATCTCGCGAAATTCCATAGGAAATCTCCTTAGATAATTAAAAAATTTTAAACGATGTGATAAAAACTTTAAATTTTACATTAATGTAACTATATGGTACGATAAATTTATCAATAAGGCAAGCCACAATGATAAAGCAGGTCGGACATACCTGATCAATATGTGCCGTCTGTCAGAAATGCAGAAAAAGGGGAAAATCAGAATGGAGAAGAAAGATCCACGTTATCAGGCATATATTCAGATTCTGAAAGAGGAATTGATTCCGGCTATGGGATGTACCGAACCGATCGCGCTGGCCTATGCAGCAGCAGTAGCAAGAAAAACTCTCGGCGAGATGCCGGATAAGGTAGTCGTAGAAGCCAGCGGCAGCATTATCAAGAACGTAAAATCTGTAATCGTACCGAATACCGGTCATTTAAAGGGTATCAATGCAGCAGCGGCAGCAGGCATTGTGGCCGGTGACCCGGACAAGAAGTTAGAGGTTATTGCCACGGTAAGCCAGGAGCAGATCCGTCAGATGAAGCAGTTCATGGAAGAGGTTCCGATCCAGGTAGTGCACATGGAGGACGGCTGTACCTTTGATATCATTGTGACAGTATTTAGCGGCAAGTCCTACGCAAAGGTACGTATCGCAAACTTCCACACCAACATTGTTCTGATCGAGAAGAATGGAGAGGTTTTAAAGAGCGAGGCAGTTTCCGATGACAGTGAGGAAGGTCTGACCGATCGCACTCTGCTTGACATGGAGCATATCTGGGATTTTGCAATGACAGCAGATATTGACGATGTCAAAGCCCTTCTGGACCAGCAGGTAGCTTTTAACGTAGCTATTGCGGAAGAGGGTATCAAGAATGATTACGGCGCAAACATCGGTAAAGTGCTCCTTGATATGGACGGCAACAATGTACGTGTCCGTGCAAAGGCAATGGCAGCAGCAGGCTCTGATGCCCGCATGAATGGCTGTGAGATGCCGGTTGTGATCAACTCCGGAAGCGGAAACCAGGGTATCACCACCTCTGTACCGGTCGTTGTATATGCAAAAGAGCTTGGTGTCAGCGAGGAGAATCGTTATCGCGCACTGATCCTGTCAAACCTGACAACCATTCACGTAAAGACACCGATCGGCCGTCTGTCTGCTTACTGTGGAGCAGTAGGAGCAGGTGCCGGAGCAGGTGCCGGAATCGCATATCTGTGCGGCGGCGGCCTGAAGGAAGTAGAGCACACTGTAGTCAATGCCCTGGCAATCGTATCCGGCATTGTATGTGATGGCGCTAAGGCATCCTGCGCAGCCAAGATCGCGGCAGCAGTCGATGCCGGCATCCTCGGCTACAACATGTATATCCGCGGCCAGCAGTTCCGCGGCGGAGACGGTATTGTATCCAAGGGCGTAGAGAATACCTTACGGAATGTCGGACGTCTCGGAAAAGACGGTATGAAAGAAACCAACGAAGAGATCATCAAGATTATGATCGAAGCATAATTCGGGACAGAACCTGAAACAGGATAAAACCCTCTGCATCTGGTAACTTTTTGATGCAGAGGGTTTCTTTTTTTATTTTACATAGTATTGCGTGAAAAGTCAGACAGGATGTGATAATATAAAATTATAGATTTATGTAGCGTCAGAAATCCTGACTGTTTCAGTAAAGGAAGAATGTTGATGAAAAAAAGAAAAGGAAGAATTGCGCAGCTGCTGGTCATGAGCGTGATAACCCTGGCTATGGCACTGAGTATATACCGAAATCCGGAACATGAAAGTCTGGTTGTGCTTCTGCTTCTCTGGTGTTATTTTGGCTGGAATCTCTGGACCACCCAACAGCTTGCAAAAAGCCGTTCGGAGGCGGTGGTGGAACTGGAACGCAGTACGGTGCTGATCCGCTGCGTGACAGAGCTTTCTTCTCATGAAGACATGGATCGGGCAATCAATAACCTTCTGAAAATCGTGACGGAGTATTTTGAGGGAGACCGGTCCTATATCGTTAAGGTGGATTATGAGAACCAGCTGGTTCACAATACATATGAGTATGCCGCACCCGGGATCACAAAAGAAATTGACAATCTTCAGCAGGTGCCGCTTCAGGTTGTTCAGTCCTGGCTTGATATGTTTCAGAAGCAGGGTATGTTTTATATATCTGATCTGGACCGTGAAAAGAAAAAGGAGGCCAAGACCTATGATATTCTGAAAGCACAGAATATCAACAGTCTGATCGCGGTTCCATTTAAAAAAGACGGTACGGTGATAGGATTTTTTGGTGTAGACAATCCAAGGAAATACTACCGGGATTTTCAGCTCCTTTCTTCCATTCAGTTCTTTCTCATGAACCGTCTGGAGATGAAGGACCGCCAGGAACAGCTTCAGTATTTAAGCTACCGCGATCTGCTGACGAATCTGTATAACCGTAACTATTACATTCGCCTGCTGGAAAAATCCCGGGGCAGATGCTTTAAAAATATCGGAGTGGTTTATATTGATTTAAATGGTTTAAAGCAGATCAACGATGAGCAGGGGCATGAAGCAGGTGATTCCTTTATCCGTCGGGCAGCCCAGCAGATCGTGGCAGTTTTCCCGGAGCATACCTACCGGATCGGCGGGGATGAATTTGTGGTGATTTATCCAGACATTCTGCAGCAGCAGTTTGAATTCCTGATAAACCAGCTTCGCTTGAATGCCAGACAGCATCATGTCAGTATTTCCTGCGGTTCGGTCTGGAGAACAGAATGCATGGCTCTGGATGAGATGCTGAAGGAAGCCGACGAAAAAATGTATGAGGACAAAAAGAAATTTTATGAAAAAAGAGAACATGACCGGAGACGCGATATCCGGAGAAGCGAGTATATGTAAAGAACAGGTTATCCGGACCACCGGACGCAATAACTGCGGCGGACGCTGTGTGATCTGCGTACACATGAAAGCTGGAAAAATCGATCATCTGAGTACGGAGCACCCATGCGATGCACCTGAGGAAGAGATTCCGCTCACAGCCTGCGTGCGCGGTCTGAATTACCATAAGACCTTTCTGGGCGAGGACCGGCTGCGTTATCCTATGAAGCGGGTGGGGAAGCGCGGTGAAGGCAGATTTGAGCGTATCAGCTGGGAAGAAGCGGTAGATATCATTGCCTCCGAGTGGATCCGTATTCGCGATACTTACGGACCGGGAGCACGCTATGTTAATTATGCAACGGGCATCAGTGCCTTGAATCGCGGCAATAGCCTGGCGAAGCGCCTTCTGAATCTGGACGGAGGATTTCTTGATTATTACAATTCCTACAGCTCAGCCTGTATTCGGCAGGCAACTCCTCTCATGTATGGCACCAACGAGACGGGGCAGAACCCGGAGGACTGGCTGAATGCGAATTTCATTATCCTCTGGGGCCATAATCCGGAAGAAACAAAGTTTGACAGCGTTACCATGAACGTACTTCTGCGCGCAAAGAAGAAGGGCATTCCCATTGTCGTTGTTGATCCGAGAAAGAATGACACGGTGGTACGCTTGGAGGCAGAGTGGATTCCTGTGCGCCCTGCCACCGACAGTGCCATGATGGATGCCATGGCATGGGTCATTGTGGAAGAAAACCTGCAGGATCAGGAATTTCTGAACCGCTGCTGTATTGGCTTTGATAAGGAGCATATGCCGGATGGAGTGGACCCGTCAGAGTGTTATCTCTCTTATCTGTACGGTGAAAAGGACGGCGTGGAGAAAACGCCGGAATGGGCAGAAACGATCACCGGAGTACCGGCAGACACCATCCGAAGTCTGGCAAGGCGTTATGCCCTGGCAAAGCCGGCTGCCCTCATTCAGGGATACGGACCGCAGCGCAATGCTAATGGAGAACAGAGCACCCGGGGCGGCATTCTGCTTGCCTGTATGACCGGAAATGTGGGAATTTCCGGCGGCTGGGCCAGCGGAACCGCAGACTGGATGGAACATAAAAAACCATCCTGGCCGAAGCAGGTGAATCATTACAACCGTCAGATCCCGGTTTACCTCTGGACCGAGGCCGTGCTGCATGGCCATACCATGAACCAGCAAGATGGGGTACAGTGGATTGACGGACCGGAAGAACCGGTTACGCTGGAAAGTGATATCAAGATGATCCTCAATCTGGCGGGCAACACACTCATCAACCAGCATGGAGATATCAACCGTACGGCAGAGATCCTGCGGGATGAAAGCAAATGTGAGTTCATTGTAGTCAGTGATCTGTTTATGACGGCCAGCGCGAAATATGCCGATATCCTGCTTCCGGGAATTTCCATGTTTGAATGCGAAAACATTACCATGCCCTGGAAATATGGCAATTTCCTTGGCTTCAACAATAAGGTGATCGAGCCTTTGTATGAGGGAAGATTTGAGTATGACTGGCTCGCTGAGGTTGCGGATCGCCTTGGGTTAAAAGAACAGTTTACCTGCGGCCGTACCTCGTCAGAGTGGCTGGAATATTTATATGAAGAATTGAGAAAGACAGAAACAGAACTGCCGGATTATGAAGCCTTTAAAAAGCAGGCGCTGTTCCGCTATCAGAAGCAGCCGGTCCAGCCTGCTTTTGCAGAAGAACGCCGTGATCCGCAAGCACATCCGTTTCCGACAAAGAGTGGAAAAATAGAGATTTTCTCTGAGAAAGTATACAGGACAGAATTTAAAGAATTTGTGCCGGCCATCCCACGGTATGTGCCGCCGGTAGAGGGACCGCAGGATCCTCTGACAGAGAAATATCCGCTGCAGCTGACCGGCTGGCATACCAAACGGCGTTGCCACAGCATCCATGACAACAACCAGGCCATGCATAAGATCGATCCTCAGATGCTGTGGATGAATCCGGTCGATGCCGCAGCCCGGAACCTGCAGGACGGAGACCTGGCAGAGGTGTTCAATGACCGCGGCCGGATCCGCATGCCGGTGCGCGTCACCGACCGGATCATGCCGGGGGTGACCGCCATCTCCCAGGGCGCCTGGTACCGGCCGGACGAAAACGGAACCGACACAGCCGGTTCCATCAACGTGCTGACATCCCTGCACCCGACCCCTTACGCCCGGGGCAACGGGCAGCATACGAACCTTGTGGAGGTGACCCGGGAAGAATCCAGAAAATAAAATAGATTTCAAAACAAGAGGCTGACGCCAAGCGCCAGCCTCTTGTTTTGAAATCTATGGAGTATATTAAATGGCATAGAGGTCTTTGCTATGGTCCTCGCCGTAGATGCCCCATTTCTCAATGGCTACAGTCAGTTCCTTGCAGTCTTTTGCCTTTTCACGCAGTGGGATACCATTCATCACGGCATCGATGGCATTGCGGAATGCAATCGCACCGGCTCTCGGCCCCATCGGATGAGCGTGGATACCTGCACCAACACCAAGGAGAACATCCGGACCGCAGTCATCAACGAACTTCGGAACCAGTCCCGGAACTACGCCGCCGCCCACGAATGGAAGCATCGGCTTTAAATCATAGAATTTTGCCTTGGAAGCGTTGATGTTGGTGATGTAGTTATCAAAGGTATTATCAAATTTTCCGTACGGAGGCTGGGTCAGATAAATATCAGCACCGCTGAGACGGACAAGCTTGTTGACTACCTTGGAGCTTATGCCCTGGTACGGGGAACAAGTAAAGGCACCGTTGAAGCAGGAGTGAGCCAGAATCGGAACGGTGATCTCCGGATCCTCAGCCAGCATGCGGACTGCGCTGTAGCCAGTACCGTGAATGTCTACCATGATCAGGTTGCCACCGTTGTTGATGACGGTCATGGCATTCTCTTTCAGACGGCAGACTTCATCGGTGATGTTGCAGGCGTACATGGTATTCTCACCTTTAATGGCTTTCGCGCGCTCAACGGCATCCATGTTTCTCTTTACACGTTCAGCCAGGCTGTTAAATTTCCGGTTTCCGCCGATCAGCTCGTCATCCTTGATGATGTCAACACCACCGGCTGCAGCCTCAAAGAACAGCTTTTCGCCAACCTCTGGAGTATAACCGGTACAAGGCTTGATCATGTTGTTTAACAGTGGTCTGTCGTAAACATTTAAAATCTTGCGGATTCCATCGATACCGAATTTCGGTCCCTGGAATGCATCGGTGAATTTCTTCGGGAAGTCAATATCCAGCAGCTTCAGATACGGCATGGACATGATATTGCCGCAGATAGAACCGATCAGCAGTGGGATATTGTTTTCAATATTATCAACCGGATAGCCGATGCGAATCACGTAAAAGCGAAGGCCGTCCGGAGCCACATCCAGATTTACATTAGTCTGATTTTCATAGTTCGGTACTTCATATACACCGATAATCTTGGATGCGTATTTCGCACGCATTTCATCCGTCTCAGCCGGTACGTCCACCCAGGAACCGGTAGTCTGCTCAATACCGATACTGACAGCCTTTAAGATTGCGCCTTCTTCTTTTGCCGCACCAATCAGGTAGGTGGCTACGCATAAGTCATTCAGGTCACATCCCTCATATAAAGGGTTCAGCAGGGTGTTGTAGAATCTGTTCTGTTTAATCATAAGATACCTCCATGTGTGATATATTTAATTTTTTGTGTTCCTGTTTTGTTTCTGTAGCTCCAATATACGGGGTATGAAAAATAATTACAACTCTGAAAATAATTTCATATTCGGCCTGTGAGAGGCGGGTACTGGAAAAAATTTCAATATTGAAATTATTAACATATCTGATAACATGAAACTATGAGAAAATATACAACATGATGGGATGTTTTTCTGAAAGTAGAAAAATATAGATAAATTGTTATATATATATCAGAAAAGGAGCACGGAAAGTATGCATATTGACAAGTTTGACCAGTCTACGTTCCTGGTTTTGAAAGCGGCATACCTCTATTACATTTCAGAAAAACCGCAGAATCAGATTGCGGAAGAACTGGGAATCTCGATTACGACTGTATCGAGATTGCTCAAACGTGCCAAGGAAGAAAAAATTATCGAATTTGTAATTCGCGATCCTTTTGTGGAATGTATCGAGGTAGAGCGCCAGCTAAAAGAGCTTCTTGGGATTAAAGAAGTGATCATTGCACCGGCTGTGAGTATGGAAGGCGTGGATCATCCGGAGGACCCGGAAAATGTGAAGAAACTGGTGGCTCTGGAAGCAGCGCGGTATTTGCAGAGGATCATCAAAAAGGGTGACGTGATCGGATTTACCTGGGGCAGCACGATTTACCAGATGATCAATTACCTGAATCCGGCTCAGAAGGTAGAGGCAGATTTTGTCACGCTGCATGGCAGCCTTGCGAGCAGTGTGGCAGAGTGGGATGTAAGAACCTTGGTAACCCGCTCAGCGAAGGCATTTTCCGGAAAGAAACATATTCTGCTTACCGATACTCTCATGAGTTCATCAAAAATTACAGGGCTATTGAAAAATGAAAAAAGCATTGCGCAGGTTTATTCCATGTTTGATCGGGTGAATATTGCTATTAATGGAATCGGAGCCTTCTATCCAGAAACAACAACGGTTTTAGCCCGGCCGGAATATCTGCCGCCAGAGGATTTGAAGGAGCTGCGCAAATGCGGAGTTGTGGGGGATGTTGTGGTGAGATTCTTAGACATCAATGGAAATGAATGTAATACAAGCTTAAAAGACCGGACAGTTTCCATTGAACTGGAGCAGTTTAAAAAGATTCCGAGAAAGATCACACTTGCTTCCGGAGTTGAGAAGGCCTATGCGATTATGGCGGCGGTGAAAGGAGGGCTGATAGATACGCTGATCATCGATAGCAGGCTGGGAACAGAGCTGATTGATATCTGGAAAACGCATCAGGGTACTTCGGATTGAGAAGGTAAAGAACATAAGGAGGGGATAACATGAAAGTTGCAATTGGATGCGACCCAAACGCATCAGAACACAAGAAGGTATTAAAAAAGTTGGTAGAGGATCTGGGACATGAGTGCGTAGATTTTGGAAGTGAGGATCCGATCTATGCCAATACAGCCATTCGTCTGGCAGAGGCCGTGGCAGCGGGGGAATGTGACCGGGGAATCCTAATCTGCGGAACTGGAATCGGAGTCTGCATTGCAGCCAATAAGGTAAAAGGCGCTTATGCAGCGGAGGTGAATAATATTTACCAGGCAGAGCGGGCCCAACTCAGCAACTGTGCCAATATCATTACCATTGGTGCGCAGGTGACGGGAATTGAACTGGCGAAGTGCCTGGTACGGGAATACCTGAAGAATACCTTTGATCCGCAGTCCAGATCGAAAGTAAAAGTACAGCGGATCTATGATTATGAAACTCAAAAAGTGTGACAGCAATATAACAAAGTAACAGAAGTTAGTAAATATGAATAGTATGAAAATATTTTCAAACTATTCATAAAAAGAAGGACATTATATAATCTGACTATCAAATAATAAAATTTGGATAGTTGATTGGTGAAAATGACGATTAATCGTATTTTTGGCAGGAATGGCCATGAATGCCAGAATAAAAACATGCATGTATGAAAACCACAGGAAATCCAAATGGACGCATTGAACGGAAAGGAAGGTAATTGTTTATGATTATGGATTTTATTAAAAAGGTTCCGGCAGGCATGATGGTTGTTCCGTTGATTCTTGGATGTCTGGTAAATACATTTTTCCCGTCTGCATTGCAGATCGGTGGTATTACAACGGCAACATTCTCCAGCGCGGGTGGTTCCTGCGCGTTAGGCATCCTGTTGTTCTGTATGGGAACAACACTGACCGTGAAAGATATGCCTGCAGTCGTAAAACGAGGCGGACTGCTTCTGGTATCCAAATTCGTGATTGGCGCAGCGCTTGGTATAGCAGTAGGAAAGATTTTTGGAAGCGCAGGTTTCCTTGGTATTTCCAGTATGGCAATTATTTGTGCAGTAACCAACAGTAATGGTTCTGTTTACTATGCACTGATGGAACAGTACGGAGACGAAAAAGATTGTGCATGCATGCCGATTCTGGCTTTGAACGATGGTCCGTTCCTGACCCTGGTTGCCCTTGGCGCATCCGGTCTTGCGGATATTCCGTTCATGAGCCTGGTTGCAGCAGTTGTTCCAATCTTTGCAGGTATGCTTCTTGGCAACATTGATCCGAAGGTAAAAGATTTCTTTGGACCAGTTGGCTCTGCAATCATTCCGTTTACCGGTTTCTCACTGGGTGCAGGCATCAACCTGGCTAACGTGGTAAAGGGAGGAGTTTCCGGTGTTGTACTTGGCCTGATCACTATCTTTATCGGCGGCGCATTTATCGTATGCTGTGACAGATTTATCGGCAAGCGTCCTGGTTATGCAGGGTGGGCCGTAGCTACAACCGCAGGAAATGCAGTAGCAGTACCGGCAGCCATTGCCATCGCAGATCCGGCATGGGAAGCATTTGCATCTGTAGCAACTGTACAGGTGGCAGCATCTACTGTTTTAAGCGCACTGCTCGTACCGTTTATCACAACCTGGTGGGCAAAGAAGTTTGGCTGTCCGAAGTATCCAAAACAATAACCGGAAAGATAAAGAGGAATCTGTTATGGGCAAATTACTGATGTTGGCAGATGATTTTACGGGTGCCGGAGATGCTGGTGTGCAGATGACCAAAAACGGAATTGAAGCACACATTATTTTTGATACGGACGAGATTAATCCGGAAAAGTCTTATGTGATCGATACGGAATCACGCAATATTCCGGCTGAGGAGGCTTACACGAAGGTAAAAAGCATTCTGCAGAGCATGAATCCGTATCCATACGAATATTACTACAAAAAGATTGATTCCACGCTGCGAGGAAATCTGAAGGCTGAGATGACTGCAGCCAAGGAAGTACTGAAACCGGATCTTATTGTGTTTAATCCGGCTAATCCGGATTCCAACCGGATGGTTGTGGATGGCACCCTGATGATGAACGGTGTGCGGATTACCGAAACAGAGATTATGAAGGATCCGCTGTGTCTGGTAACCGAGGATAATCTGGAAAAGCTCATGAAGAAGGAGATGGAAGAGCCGGTGGTGCACTTCTCCCTCAATGAAGTGAGAAATCAGACCATGGATGTGGGGCAGGCAAAGATTGTGACCTTTGATGTCCTGGAGAATTCAGACCTGAATGTGGTAGTGGAATACATTTTAAGTCTGAAGAAAAAGGTTCTCTGGGTAGGCTCGGCTGGTATGGCCAATGCGCTGGTAAAGACCATGCGTGTACAGTATCCGGTGCTCGCTTTGGTGGGAAGCATTAGTGAGACCTCCAGAATGCAGGTGCGGGTGGCGCAGGAAGCCGGAGCGAAGGTTGTGGAAATGAATATCGCGGAACTGCTTCGCGGCGGCGATATTCAGAAAGCAGCCAGGGAAGCCATTGACCTGCTTCACTATGGACAGGATGTTGTTGTTGTGACGGCCAGGGAGCATGAGGACTATCTGGAAGCTGTTAAAGTCGGTAAAGAAAAGGGAATGAGCCGCACGGCAGTAGCCAAATACGCCCAGTCCCGGATTGGAGAGCTTTCTGCTCTGATACTGAAGGAAGCAAAGGTATGCGGATGCTTTCTGACCGGCGGTGATACCGCCATCAGCGTCAATAATTATAATCACGCCCACGGCGCAAAACTGGTGGAGGAGGTTCTTCCAATTATTGCCCTGATTCAGCTGGACGGCGGTGATTATCCGGGACTTCCCTGTATTGTAAAGGGTGGCTCCATCGGAGACCGGGAAGCACTGGCAAAATCCATCGTGTATTTCAAAGAGCGGATGTAAAAATAAAGTTTGAGCGGAAGGGAAGGATTGTTCATGAAAAGACTGGGAATCACCATGGGAGATCCGGCCGGAGTCGGACCGGAAATTATTATGAAAGCGCTGGGAGACGGCACAGAGTTTGGGGGAAAATACGTTGTGTACGGTGCTGTCGATATTCTGAAATTTTATAATGATCTGTTAAAGCTGGATTGTAAATTTAAGGAAATTCAGGCTCCGGAGGAGTACGAGGACGGTGTGATCAATGTAATCGATCCGAATCATCTGACCATGGACCAGTATGAGATTGGCAAGCTTTCCGCTAAATGCGGAGATGCGGCATACCAGTACATCGCACATGCCATTGCAGATGCGAACGCAGGGAAAATTGATGCAGTGGTAACTGCACCGCTCAACAAAGAAGCCCTGCATATGGGCGGTCATAATTATGACGGTCATACTGAGATCTTTGCAACCCTGACAGGAACCAAAAAGTATGCTATGATGTTTTACGGACCGCTTAAGATCATGCATGTTTCGACCCATTGTTCTCTTCGTGAGGCTTGCAACCGGGCAACGAAGCAGCGTGTCCTGGATTGCATTGAGCTGATGGACAAGGCATTAAAGCAGACCGGAATGGAGAATCCGCTGATCGCGGTAGCCGGATTAAATCCGCATGCAGGAGAACACGGGCTGTTCGGTATGGAGGAGATTGAAGAGATCATTCCGGCCATTGAAGCGGCAAAGGAAGAGGGCATCAACGTTACCGGCCCGATTCCGCCGGATTCTGTGTTCAACAAGACATTAAATGGTATCTATGATGCAGCTATTGCCATGTATCATGATCAGGGACATATCGCAGCGAAGCTGCAGCTCATGAGCGAGTGTGTAAACTGCACTATCGGACTTCCGATCATCCGTACTTCCGTTGATCACGGAACCGCGTTTGATATTGCCGGAAAAGGCATTGCCAGCGGAGATAACATGAAGCAGTCCATGCGTGTGGCAGAGGAATTTTTGAATAATAAGTAGTAAGGTGGAGAATAACGTGAAGCATTTCATTTGTGGTTCCGGATGGAAAATGGTAAATGGATATCAGGACAGCATCCGCATTGCGAGAGAGCTGCAGGAGAAACTGAAGGACTTTCATGACTATCCGGTTGTGATCTTTCCATCCTTTCCAGTGATCCCGGAGATTACAAAGCATCTAAATCCGGACAGTGTGGTAAAGGTGGGGGGCCAGGACATGTTCTGGGAACTGGACGGTGCCTACACTGGTGAGGTGTCCGGGCAGATGCTCCTGGACATCGGCTGCCGGTATGTGGAGATCAATCATCAGGAACGGCGGCGTTACCTGAAGGAAGATAACCAGATGTCAAACCGGAAACTGAAAACTGCTGTGAAGATTGGTTTGCATCCGTTCCTGTGTGTGGGCGAGGAGCTGAAAGAATCGGATGAGCAGGTTCAGGCATTCATCCAAAAACAACTGGAGGAGCTTCTGGATGGAGTGTCGAAGGAGGAGGCGAGGAGGATTATCTTTGCTTATGAGCCTATGTGGGCCATTGGAAAGAAATCTACTGCAGACCTTTCTCATATTCAGATGGTTCATCATTATATTCGCAGTGTTGTGGCTTCCTTATATGGAAGTGATGTAGCAGAAGCGGTGTACATTGTATATGGTGGTGGCGTGAATATGGAAACGTATCTTGATATTGCAGCTCTGCCAGATGTCAATGGCCTGTTTACCACCGGTTGCGGTGTAAACGCGGAGACTTACAGCGAACTGGCCATCACAACCGCGGTAATGTTAAAAAGAATGTCGTAAGTGAAGGAAAACAGCGTGAAATTATATGTGATAAGACACGGGGAAACCGACTGGAACTGCAGAAGAAAGCTACAGGGAGAATCGGATATTCTATTGAATGAAAATGGACGAAGGCTTGCGGAGATTACCCGTGAGAATATGGGAACGATCCCGTTTGACCTGGTAATTACGAGTCCTTATCAGCGTGCACGGGAGACCGCGCAGATCATAACGGGAAATGCGGATATTCCCTGTATCCAGGATGCCAGAATCCGGGAGATTACCTGGGGAGACTGGGACGGCCTGACACCGGAAGAAATTGCAGAAGCTGGAGGAAAAGAACGGTTTGAACTATTTTACACCAATCCGTTCTTTTTTCGGGGAGCACCCGGTGGGGAGAATATACGTCAGGTATGCGAGCGAGGAAAAGATTTTTATGAGGAACTGATTCGGAACGAAGTCTTTCAGGACAAAACCATTCTCGTTGCAACCCACGGTTGTGCACTGCGGGGAATCCTGAACCATCTGTATGAGAATCCCTCTGATTTCTGGCAGGGTGGTGTGCCAGCCAACTGCGCCGTCACTATTCTGGAAGTGAAGCATGGAAAAAGCTGTTTTCTGGAACGGGATAAAATTTATTATGATGTATCCCTGATTCAAGATTTCTATACATTAAAAGCATGAAAAGACGGTGCTGCCCTATTTTGAGCAGCGCCGTCTTTTCTGTTTTAACATTCAATTTTTCATAGGAGAATCAAATTGCACCAGCGGGGAAATTACAGTATACTGAAACTGGAAAAAAGAGGAGGAATCCATTATGGTTTATGAATTAACCGTTCAGTCTGTAAAACTGAAATCAACCCTGTTTACGCCGCCGTCCCGGCTTATCAATACCTGTGAAGTAACATGTGCCATCGGCATGCTGTACAAAAAAGCAGGCCAGCCCATGCCGGAGGTGAAAGCGGGCGATAACCTGGGAAAACTCATCGAGAGCATTCCACAACAGGTCTACGACGCAGAAAACGGCAATCTATCCGAAATTGTCCGTAGCTACACCTGGTTCGACAACGATGAAGTGACGGAAGATGCGGCCATCACGCTTCAGATGGGGTACGAATCAATATAAAAATTTGAGCTACAAAGCTGAATAAAGGTCCGGAAGTGAATGAGACCGCCTTCCTCTATTTTCACATATCGTTGTTTCACAAAAAACTGATAACAATTTCACATAACATGGAAAAAGGAAAGTTCAGCTTCCCTTGACAAAGTGCGGAAAATGGCTTAAAATCAAGCAAGAGAAAACGACAGTGAAGAGGATTAGTAAGCAGACATTACATCACAGAGAGATGGCTATCTGGTGCAAGGCCGTCATGTCCCTGGAAGCTGAACCGGCCTTGGAGTCCTGCAGTGAACTGCAGCGTAGTTTCCGGCGTTAACGGAGCATAGAGTGAGCGATTCTGCATTCATTGCAGCGCTAATCAGGGTGGTACCGCCGAATTTATCTGGTCATTCGGTCCCTTGTCAGAAATGGCAGAGGACCGGATGATTTTTTATTTCATAGGAAATTACGTCCTATGAAATAAAATGCGTCGCGAGGAAGCGCACTTTTTTTCATTAAAAATAAAGGAGAGTTATCATGGCAAAGGATAAGAAATTAGTAGAAGCCATCACATCCATGGACGAGGATTTCGCCCAGTGGTATACGGATGTGGTAAAAAAAGCAGAGCTGTGTGACTACGCAAGCGTAAAGGGCTGCATGGTCATCAAACCGGCTGGTTATGCAATCTGGGAGAATATCCAGCATGAGCTGGACCGCCGCTTTAAGGAAACCGGAGTTCAGAATGTATATATGCCGCTCTTCATTCCGGAGAGCCTTCTGGAGAAAGAAAAAGATCATGTGGAAGGCTTTGCGCCGGAGGTTGCATGGGTAACCCACGGCGGCCTGGAGCCGCTTCAGGAGCGTCTGTGCGTGCGCCCGACCTCAGAGACTCTGTTCTGTGATTTCTATGCAAAGGATATCCACTCTTACCGTGACCTGCCGAAGGTATACAACCAGTGGTGTTCTGTAGTCAGATGGGAAAAAACCACCCGTCCGTTCCTGCGTTCCAGAGAGTTCTTATGGCAGGAGGGGCACACCGCTCACGCAACCGCAGAGGAAGCAGAGGCAAGAACCATCCAGATGCTGAATCTCTATGCAGATTTCTGTGAGCAGGTGCTGGCTATTCCGGTAATCCGCGGTCAGAAGACTGATAAAGAGAAATTCGCAGGCGCAGAGGCTACCTACACCATCGAGTCCCTGATGCATGACGGAAAAGCACTGCAGTCCGGAACCAGCCATAACTTTGGTGACGGCTTTGCAAAGGCATTCGGCATCCAGTATGCAGCAAAGGACAATACTCTGCAGTACGTTCATCAGACTTCCTGGGGCATGACGACCCGTATGATCGGTGCGATCATCATGGTACACGGTGATAACAACGGTCTGGTGCTGCCGCCGAGAATCGCTCCGACCCAGGTTGTGATCGTGCCGATCCAGCAGCAGAAAGAGGGCGTTCTGGACAAGGCATTTGCACTGAAAGACGTTCTTTCCAACTTCCGCGTAAAAGTAGATGATTCTGACAAGAGCCCGGGCTGGAAGTTCAGTGAGTCTGAGATGCGCGGAATTCCGGTACGTGTGGAGATCGGACCGAGAGATATCGAGAACAACGAGGCAGTTCTGGTCCGCCGTGATACTCATGAGAAGATCACGGTTTCCTTAGACGAGATCGAAGCCAAGATAAGCGAGCTCTTAGACACTATCCAGAGTGATATGTTGGAGCGCGCAAGAGCACACCGCGATTCTCACACCTACGTTGCAACCACCTACGATGAGTTTGTAAAAACCATCAACGAGAAGCCGGGCTTTGTAAAAGCTATGTGGTGCGGCGATCAGGCCTGCGAGGACAAAATCAAAGAAGATACAGCTGCGACCTCCCGCTGCATGCCGTTTGCACAGGAGAATCTCTCCGATAAGTGCGTATGCTGCGGCAAGCCGGCCAAGAAGATGGTTTACTGGGGCAGAGCATACTAAAATTTTATATGAAATCGGTAAAAAGGTCCGGGAAAGCGCCTGTTCGGCGGTCTTTCCCGGACCTTTTTCGTTTTTGCTGATGTTGTCAGGCCCAGAAGGCGCGGACCAGTTCAATAAAGTATTTAGCGGCTTCGCTTAAGTATCCGTTTTTGCGGTAGTTGGCTACAATGTCCCAGGACGGATGGGATGCAAATGAGAAACAGCTGATTCCCTTTGGCAGCCTGCGTACATAGTGTTCAGGAACTACGCCGCAGCAGAGGTTTGCCTCGATCATGGAGAGTACAGTATTGTTGCTGGCAGTTTCAAAAAGAACATTTGGGGTAAAACCGGATTTTCGGAAAATCTCATCGGTGATGGCCCGGATAGTGGACTCCTTGTACATCAGGACGAAGGGCTCATACTGGAAGCGGGCGAGGCTGACGGTGGGGTAAGGCCCGGTCAGCTGACCCTGCTGATCAGCTGCTGCCTGTGCAGCCGTCAGTTCCTCCACAGCGGGATGAATGCTGGGCACCAGAAGAAAAATCTCCTCTTCGCCAAGCTTTATGTATTCGCTGTCGTTGCGCTGCCGCTCCGAGAGTGTCTGAAATCCGATGTCCAGGTTGCCCTGGGTGATCATCTGCTGCTGGCGGTGTACGCTAAGCTCATGAGGCTCAACGACAACATTCGGATAAGCCTGGTGAAATGCGGGGTAAACGTGGGTAAACATCTCACTGCCGCGGCCCGGCGTGAAGCCAATGGAAAGGCGGCCCTTCTTGGCATCTGTCATGTCATTTATGAGGTTGTAGGTGCGCTGCTTGATCCGCAGGATTTCCCGGGCATTGTCCAGATAAACCTGTCCGATCTCGGTGGGGCGCATATCTATCTTGCTGCGGTGAAAAAGCGGTGCCCCAAGCTCCTTCTCCAGCCGCAGAAGCTGCTGGTTTAAGGCGGACTGGGTTACGAACAGCTTTTCCGCCGCGCGGGTGATGCTGTGTTCATCATCAATTTTTACAATGTATTCAATCTGTTTTAAATCCATAAAAGTGCCTCCGGCATGGAATTATTCGTAACTGTTCAGTACCTTCACAGTCACAATTATTCTTTAAAAAGCTCCTTCCAGGCATTGGCAAAACGCCGGGATACAGCAGTTGGATTACGTCGCAGGATGGACGGGCGGAGTATTGATTTTTTATTGTTTAAGAGGCGGGTTGTGTCTGCCATCTTCTCGTTCAGCGTGCTGATACGTGCCGCCAGAGTCTCCCTGCGTGCAGCGGCAGCCTCGGCCAGCTCTTCCCTGCGTGTGGCAACAGCTTCCTTATGGGCTTCGACAGCCTCAGACAGCTCTTCCCTTCGTACGGCAACAGCTTCCTTATGAGCTTCGACAGCCTCGGCCAGTTCTTCCCTGCGTGCAGCAACAGCTTCTTCCAGAGCCTCCCTGCGTGCGGATACCATCTCTTTGTGTGCTTCTACATTTTCGGCCACGGCCGCGCGCAGCTCCTCCTTCGCGTTTTCGATATTTTGTTCGGTCTCGGCCTTCAGGAGAGCAAGCTGTACCTGCATTTCTTCCAGGTCAGCACGCAGCTTAGAAACAGATTCCAGAGTCTTTGCCAGGCTGAGAGCCTCTCTGGTGGACTGGATGGTATCCATGACAAAGCATCCGCTCACGATCCCAAGCAGGCACCATTCCAGTGACGGCGGAAGATTCAGAACAAAACGTTCAATGGGCCTGTGGATGATCTCGGTCATAAAGATGGTTAAGAAGCCCCAGGCAATGGAAGAGGTCAGGCAGATGTAACCATGAAGATTGAACTTCTGACTGCTGTAATCCCAGTAACGGACCTTGAACAGACGCTCCATAATATAGCCGGTTACATATTCCAGCAGGGTGGCTGCCACCACACCGGAGCAGTAGACCAGAAGGAGATTGTCCTTGACCGGAAGGGATACCCACAGCATCATGACGGCTCCGGTGCCATACAGAGGCAGCATGGGAAGCCTCAGAAAGCCGCGGTTGACAAAATGGTGCTGCTTTAAGGAAACATAGGTGGATTCAAAAATCCAGCCGAAGAAGCAATATATATAGAAGAAAGTAAGCCAGTGATACCAGGCGTATGTGTACATGATCGAAATCCTCTTTTGCGAATCAACAACTTATCTTAGTTTAGCATATCCGGAAAAAACCTTCAATATGCCTTCAGAGGCTTTTGTTTGCAAAAGAAAGCATGGACAAAGGATATTGGTCTGTGCTACAATCAACAAAAATATAGTTACATGTGCAGCTGCACAAAAATGTATTCTGAAATGGGAGAAAGGAAAGAGAGCTATGAATTTAACATATCAGAGCACAAGAGGCGGAGAGAGCGGACTGACTGCATCTCAGGCAATCTTAAAAGGATTGGCTGATGACGGCGGCCTGTTTATGCCGACTTCAATCCCGAAACTGGATGTAACGATGGAAGAGCTGGCAGGCATGAGTTACCAGGAAACTGCTTACCGTGTTATGAAACAGTTCTTAACAGATTTCACCGAGGAAGAACTGCGCTATTGCATCGATCACGCTTACGACAGCAAGTTTGACACGGAGGAGATTGCTCCGCTTGTCAAGGCAGACGGTGCCTATTATCTGGAACTCTTCCACGGAAGCACCATTGCGTTCAAAGATATGGCACTGTCCATTCTTCCGTATCTGATGACTACCTCTGCAAAGAAGAATCATGTAGAGAATGAAATTGTCATTCTGACTGCAACCTCCGGAGATACCGGAAAGGCAGCTATGGCAGGTTTCGCGGATGTACCGGGAACCCGCATCATTGTCTTCTATCCGAAGGGCGGCGTCAGCAAGGTTCAGGAGCTGCAGATGGTGACCCAGAAAGGAGCCAATACCGCCGTTGTTTCCATTCACGGCAACTTCGATGATGCGCAGACCGGCGTAAAGAAGATCTTTGGTGACAAAGAGTTTGCTGCAAAGCTGGCTGCAAAGGGCTTCCAGCTTTCCTCTGCAAACTCCATCAACATCGGCCGTCTGGTTCCGCAGGTGGTTTACTATGTTTATGCTTACGCCAAGCTGGTGCAGAACGGAGAAATCCAGAACGGTGATCTTATCAATGTGACTGTTCCGACCGGAAACTTCGGCAATATCCTGGCTGCATACCTGGCAAAACAGATGGGCGTGCCGATCAAAACCCTCATCTGTGCATCTAACGACAATAAAGTCCTGTATGACTTTTTCAAGACCGGTACTTACGATCGCAAGAGAGAGTTTATCCTGACCAATTCCCCGTCCATGGATATCCTCATCTCCAGCAACTTAGAGCGCCTGATCTACTTAAGCACCGGCTGTGATGCAGCAGCCAACAGGCAGCTGATGGAAGATTTAAGCACCAAGGGCGCTTATACGGTTACGGATTCCATGAAAGCCTTCATGAAGGATTTTGTGGGCGGTTATGCAACCGAGGCAGAGAATGCCGCAGGTATCAGACACCTGGCTGATGAGACCGGATATATCATTGATACACATACCGGTGTGGCTTCCTGCGTATATAAAAAATATGTGGCAGAGACCGGAGACAAGACCCCAACGGTTATTGCGTCTACCGCAAGTCCGTACAAGTTCTCCCACAGCGTTATGGCGGCAGTGACCGGCAAGGAGGCAAAGACAGATGAGTTTGCGTCCATCGATGCTTTGTGCAAGGCATCCGGCGTAGCCATCCCGCGCGCAGTGGAGGAAATCCGCAACGCAGAGATCCGTCACAACAGAGAGTGCGACGCAGCCGACATGGAAAAGACTGTGGCAGAGATTCTGGGCTTATAATTCGTTATCTGCTTCACAAAAAACTGTTTTTGTAATATAATAAAGACAGTTATGCCCCCCGGCCTGAATTTGGGACAGGCTGCGCGGAAAACTATAGAAAAACGGAGGTTTTGAACATGTTAGTATCTGCAACAGAAATGCTGAAAAAGGCAGTAGAAGGCCACTATGCAGTAGGTCAGTTCAACATCAATAACCTGGAGTGGACCAAGGCTATCCTGGCAACCGCACAGGAGTTAAACTCCCCGGTCATCCTGGGTGTATCTGAGGGCGCAGGAAAGTACATGACCGGATTTAAGACGGTTTCCGCTATGGTAAAGGCCATGATCGAGGAAATGAACATTACCGTTCCGGTAGCACTGCACTTAGACCACGGCACCTACGATGGCTGCTACAAGTGCATTAAGGCAGGATTCTCCTCCATCATGTTCGATGGTTCTCACTATGCCATTGAAGAAAATGTAGAGAAGACAAAAGAGTTAGTAAAGGTTGCTCACGCTATGGGTCTTTCCATCGAGGCTGAGGTTGGTTCCATCGGCGGCGAGGAAGACGGTGTGATCGGTATGGGCGAGTGCGCAGATCCGAACGAGTGCAAGATGATCGCAGACCTGGGCGTAGACTTCCTGGCAGCAGGCATCGGCAACATCCACGGCAAATATCCGGCAAACTGGCAGGGCTTAAGCTTTGAGACTCTGGCAGCAGTCAAGGAGAAGGTGGGCGACCTGCCGTTAGTTCTTCATGGCGGTACCGGTATCCCGGCTGACATGATCAAAAAAGCGATCGATCTTGGTGTGGCAAAGATCAACGTAAATACCGAGTGTCAGCTTTCCTTTGCAGACGCTACCCGTAAGTATGTCGAGGCAGGCAAGGATTTAGAGGGCAAGGGCTTCGATCCGCGTAAGCTGCTCGCACCGGGCGCAGAGGCTATCAAGGCAACTGTAAAAGAGAAAATGGAGCTGTTCGGTTCCGTTGGAAAAGCCTGAAAATCAGTGCTTTGAAAAAAATACGGGAAAATGCAAAAAAACACTTGCTTTTTCCAACCTGATGGTTTATTTTAATTAGGGAACGATGGTGTTCTTCCACATGGGAAGAGCACCATTTTTTTTAACCAGATACCCAGCTTAAGAAAATTAAGTATACATAAAAATAATTTAGGGCAGGGTGAGGAGACCGGGAACGGCAATTCTAAGTGAGAGGAAGGAAAAAGTCTATGAGCGAAATCGTAAATGTAGCTGAGATTTTTGGCAAGAACGTCTTCAACGAAACCGTTATGAAAGAGCGCTTACCAAAGAGCGTTTTCAAAAAAATGAAAAAGACCATCGAAGATGGTGCTGAGCTGGATCCGTCCATTGCAGATGTAGTTGCACATGCAATGAAGGACTGGGCTATTGAGAGAGGAGCAACCCACTATACCCATTGGTTCCAGCCGCTGACCGGCGTAACCGCAGAGAAGCATGATTCCTTCATTTCCGCACCGGATGCGGAGGGAAAGGTCATCATGGAATTCTCTGGCAAGGAGCTCATCAAGGGCGAGCCGGATGCATCCTCCTTCCCGTCAGGCGGCCTGCGTGCTACCTTCGAGGCAAGAGGCTATACCGCATGGGACTGTACCTCCCCGGCCTTTTTAAGAGAAGATGCCTGCGGCGTGACTCTTTGCATTCCGACCGCGTTCTGCTCCTACACTGGTGAGGCACTGGATCAGAAGACCCCGCTTCTTCGTTCTATGCAGGCCATTGACGAGCAGTCCTTAAGAATTTTAAGACTCTTCGGCAACACCACCGCAAAGCGTGTCTGCCCGTCTGTTGGACCGGAGCAGGAGTACTTCATCGTAGACCGTCAGAAGTATTTACAGAGAAAAGATCTGATCTACACCGGCCGCACCCTGTTCGGTGCCATGCCTCCAAAGGGCCAGGAGCTGGACGACCATTACTTCGGTGCAATCCGTGAGCGCATCGGTGCTTACATGAAGGCAGTCAACGAGGAGCTCTGGAAGCTTGGTGTTACCGCTAAGACCCAGCACAACGAGGTAGCACCGGCACAGCATGAGCTGGCTCCAATTTACGACCAGGCAAACCTGGCAGTTGACCACAACCAGATGGTTATGGAAACCTTAAAGAAAGTTGCCGGACGTCAGGGCCTTACCTGCCTGCTTCATGAGAAGCCATTTGCAGGTGTGAACGGTTCCGGTAAGCACAATAACTGGTCTCTTACCTCTGATGATGGTGTGAACCTGTTAAACCCGGGCGATACCCCGCACGAGAACATCCAGTTTCTTCTTGTTCTGGCCTGCATCTTAAAGGCAGTCGATACCCACGCAGACCTGCTTCGTGAATCCGCAGCCGACATCGGAAACGATCACCGTCTGGGTGCGAACGAGGCACCGCCGGCAATCATTTCCGTATTTCTGGGCGAGCAGCTTGAGGATGTGATCGATCAGTTGTGCAGCACTGGTGAGGCAACTCACTCTAAGAGCGGCGGTACCTTAAAGACTGGCGTTGCAACCCTTCCGGATCTGGATAAAGACGCAACCGATCGTAACCGTACTTCACCGTTTGCTTTCACCGGAAACAAGTTTGAGTTCCGTATGGTAGGCTCTTCCGATTCCATTGCTCCGGCAAACGTAGTCCTGAACACCATCGTTGCAGAGGCATTCAAGGAAGCAGCAGATGAGCTGGAAAAGGCAGACGATTTCGATACCGCAGTTCATGACATGATCAAGAAACTGCTTCGCGATCACAAGCGCATCATCTTCAACGGCAACGGTTACTCTGATGCATGGGTGGAAGAGGCAGAAAGACGCGGTCTTCCGAATATCCGCTCCATGGTAGAGGCTATTCCGGCTCTTACCACCGACAAGGCTGTGAAGCTGTACGAGTCCTTTGGCGTATTTACCAAGGCAGAGCTGGAGTCTCGTGCCGAGGTTGAGTATGAGGCATATGGCAAGATGATCAACATCGAGGCAAGAACCATGATCGATATGGCGAGCAAGCAGATCATCCCGGCTGTGATCAAGTACACCACTCAGTTGGCAGGTTCTCTTGGTGCAGTCAAGGCTGCATGCCCGGAGGCAGATACCAGCGTACAGGCTGAACTGCTGACAGAGACCTCTGCTCTTCTGTCTGATATGAAGGTTGCTCTGGCAGCCCTGATCGATATTACGGAAGAGGCAGCAGGCGTTGACGGTGCTGAGACTCAGGCACACGTTTACCACGAAAAGGTGGTTCCGGCTATGGCAGCGCTCCGCACACCGGCAGACAAGCTTGAAATGATCGTAGACAAAGACCTGTGGCCGCTTCCGAGCTACGGCGATCTGATCTTCGAGGTATAAAGTTCCAATCATATTAGAAAAAAATCAGGGCAGGCTTTCGCTGTTTGGCGGAGGCCTGCTTTGTAATTACGGGTAAGAATACAGCGGGAAAGCTTTTTGAATCGGACCTTCCGGCCGATAGGAAATCGTAAGAATCTATTTGCGCGAATTGGTTGAATATTTATGCCGTTATTGTTAAAATGAAACGTATAAGAGACCGCCCGGGGAAAGCAGGCATCTGCGCAGGCAGACTGGCTGCAAAAAAGAAGAAACGGCGGTGCAACGATACGAAGGAGCTTTTATATATGAAGAAAAAGGGTTTGGCAATGTTTGCCCTGGCAGCAGTCATGAGCCTTGGCGCGATGGGGATTACGGCGTTTGCGGCCGGCTGGTCACAGGAAGGCAGCAACTGGGTATACTATAATAACAATGGAAGCAAGGTAACCAATGCGTGGCGTCAGGCACAGGATGGAACCTGGCGTTATCTGGAAAGCAGCGGAGCCATGGCAACCAACAAATGGGTCGATAACGATGATTACTATGTAGATGCCAGCGGTATCATGATCACCAATAAATGGCTTCAGGTGGCAAACAGCCGGAAAACCAGCGGGTATGACTGGTATTATTTCGGAAATAACGGCAAGTGCTCGAAAGAAAAATGGGTGCAGATCGATGGTAAGTATTATTATTTCGGAGATACCGGCGCCATGGAGACGGGCTGGATTCTGGATGACATGTATTACTGCGACGATGTGGGCGTTATGGTGACCGGATGGAAGAAGCTGACCCCGCCGGAGGAATATCAGGATGAGGACAAGCACACCGGTCCGTTTGAAACTGCCAGTGATGGTCAGTACTGGTACTATTTCGGAACCAACGGAAAGAAAACGGTTCCAAGCGAGAACGGAACCAATATCAAACAGAAAAAGATCAACGGAACCTATTATTGCCTGCGCGAGGACGGTGCTGTTCAGACCGGCTGGGTCTGCGTCACCGGCGATGAATCCGACAACATTGAGGATTACCGCCTGGTAGATGCCGAGGGAAAAGTCCGCACCGGCTGGTATTCTGCCGAGCCGCCGGAATATCTGGCGGGGCATTATGATCATGACGTCGAGTGGTTTTATTTCAATTCCAAGGGTGTTCCGGAAGTGGGACCGGCAAAGGGCAGTGCGAAAACCAGTGATTTAAAGCGCATCAACGGATATACACATTTGTTCAATGAATATGGAACTCCTGTATATGGCGTTCAGAAGGTGTATACCAACAGCAGTGAGTATACCGCCTATTACTTTGGCAATTATCCGCAGAGCAGTATGCTGACAGGCAAGTACAATATCACGGAGGGAGGAGTTTCCTGGCCGTATTATTTCAACTCTACCGGAAAAGGCTATACCGGAGTGTATGACAATTATCTGTATTATATGGGTAAACTGCAGAAGGCAGATTCCGGCAGCAAATACGAAGTCTTCTCCGTTCCGAACGGAAACAGCTATAAGAACTATGTAGTGAACACTTCCGGCAAGATTGCCAAGAACACTACGGTCAAGGACAGCAATGGCGTAAAATACAAAACCAACAGCAGCGGGGTCCTGACTAAAGAAGATGACGAGAGCGTAGACGGCGGAAGCTACCGCAGCCCGGAAGAACCGGAATGGGATAACGAATAAAGCAGAATACCATTACAGAAACAGAGGCTGATACAGGGAAAAGCTGTATCGGCCTCTTTGTTGTATTATATATAGAAGAAACACAGCTCTGGCCAATGCACGGAAAATTGCATGAGAATAAAAACATTAAAATAATAGATAAAATACTTGCTTTTTTGGAAAGACTATGATATCATACAAAGGCTGTGACATGATAGCAATGAAGCGCGAGGTTGCTGCCAAAATGGCAGGTTTTCCGTGGAGCGAATGTCAAGTTAGGAAACTGACGACAAGTCACTGTACCAATTTAACAGCTGTAGTAAAGAGTAATTGCAGTAACGCAGTGTGTAGTCCGCGCGACACACACGGAGATGTGTACAGTCACCGCTTGTCGTACTTCAAACAAAAGTGCGAAAAGGAGGCGACTTTTTTTATGGCAAGTCAAGTAATGAGAATCACATTAAAAGCTTATGATCATCAGTTAGTTGATCAGTCTGCTGGAAAAATCATCGAGACCGTAAAGAAGACAGGGGCTCAGGTGAGCGGACCGGTACCGTTACCGACCAAGAAAGAGGTAGTAACTATTCTGAGAGCGGTACACAAGTACAAAGATTCCAGAGAGCAGTTCGAGCAGAGAACTCACAAAAGACTTATCGATATCACCACTCCGAGCCAGAAGACAGTTGATGCATTAAGCAAACTGGAAATGCCGGCTGGTGTTTATATCGACATCAAAATGAAACAGAAATAAGCTTTAGTATGATTGCCGTAAAAGGTAATCCGCTGTAAGGAGGAAATTGAAATGAAGAAAGCTATCTTAGCTACCAAAGTCGGAATGACTCAGATCTTCAACGAAGATGGCGTGTTAGTTCCGGTAACCGTTCTTCAGGCTGGCCCGTGTGTAGTAACCCAGGTTAAGACCGTTGAGAACGATGGCTACAAAGCAGTTCAGGTTGGTTTTGTAGACAAGAGAGACAAACTGGTTAGCAAACCGGTTAAGGGACACTTCGACAAGGCAGGTGTTTCCTACAAGAGATTCGTCCGCGAGTTCCGTTTCGAGAACGCAGAAGAGTATTCTGTAAAGGACGAGATCAAAGCTGACATCTTCGCTAACGGCGATAAGGTGGATGCAACCGCTGTTTCCAAAGGTAAAGGTTTCCAGGGCGCGATCAAGAGACACGGCCAGCACAGAGGACCTATGGCTCATGGTTCTAAATTCCATCGTCATCAGGGTTCCAACGGTGCTTGTTCTGATCCGAGCAAGGTATTCAAGGGTAAAGGCATGCCGGGACATATGGGTTCCAAGCAGGTTACCATTCAGAACCTTGAGATTGTCCGCGTAGACGTTGAGAACAATCTGCTTCTGGTTAAGGGCGCTGTTCCGGGACCGAAGAAATCTTTAGTAACGATCAAAGAAACAGTGAAAGCTTCCAAGTAAGCTTTGACGAGAAAGGAGGAACACACAGATGGCAAACGTATCTGTTTACAATATGGAAGGTAATGAAGTAGGCAAGATGGATTTAAACGATGCTGTATTCGGTGTTGAGGTTAACGAGCACTTAGTACACATGGCAGTCGTTGCACAGCTTGCTAACAATCGTCAGGGTACTCAGAAAGCAAAAACCCGTTCTGAGGTATCTGGTGGCGGCAGAAAACCGTGGAGACAGAAAGGAACCGGACATGCACGTCAGGGTTCAACCAGAGCTCCGCAGTGGACCGGCGGCGGTATCGTATTCGCTCCGACTCCGAGAGATTATACAATCAGACTCAACAAGAAAGAGAAGAGAGCAGCTCTGAAGTCTGCACTGACCAGCAGAGTGCTTGAAAACAAGTTCATCGTTGTTGACGAGCTGAAGCTTGATGAAATCAAGACCAAAAAATTCCAGAACGTCCTGAATAACTTAAAGGTTAACAAGGCTCTGGTAGTAGTTGACGAGAACAGCGACAACGTTGTTAAGTCCGCTAAGAACATCCAGTCTGTAAAGACCGCTTATGTCAATACCATCAACGTATATGACATTCTGAAATACAACACCGTAGTAGCTACCAAGGCTGCTGTTGCAAATATCGAGGAGGTGTACGCATAATGGCTAACGTTCAGTACTATGACGTCATTCTGAAACCGGTTGTAACCGAGAAGAGCATGAACGCAATGAGCGAGAAGAAATACACTTTCCTGGTTCACACCGATGCGAACAAGTCCATGATCAAAGAGGCTGTTGAGAAGATGTTCCCGGGAACCAAAGTTAAGAGTGTAAACACCATGAACAGCGAAGGCAAGAACAAGAGACGTGGTATGACCTTCGGCAAGACCGCTGCAACCAAGAAGGCTATCGTTCAGTTAACTGAGGACAGCAAAGAGATCGAGGTATTTGCAGGTCTGTAGGCATTGAACACTTAACGAGCGCACAGAGCGCGAGTTTAGTGAGAAAGCCCATCGCGAACCTTAACGAAGCGAAGCTGAGTTTAGTTGAGCGATGAGAATTAATGAAACTATACGGTGACTAGTGAAAAAAATATACTGCGCCGTGATAAAGAGATACACGCGAGTGCGTTGATAACGCACGACCGTGTACGGAATTGAAAGGAGTTCAAGTCATGGGAATTAAAACATACAACCCATATACACCTTCCAGAAGACATATGACCGGATCTGACTTCAGTGAGATCACCAAGTCCACTCCGGAGAAGTCTCTGGTTACTTCTTTAAAGAAGAATGCTGGCCGTAACAACCAGGGTAAGATTACCGTTAGACATCGTGGTGGCGGTTCCAGAAGAAAATACAGAATCATCGATTTCAAGAGAAACAGCAAGGATGGTATCCCGGCAACCGTTATCGGTATCGAGTACGATCCGAACAGAACTGCAAACATCGCACTGATCTGCTACGCAGACGGCGAGAAGGCTTATATCCTGGCTCCGGCTGGTTTAACCGATGGCATGAAGGTTATGAGCGGCGAGACTGCAGAGGCTAAAGTTGGTAACTGCTTACCGCTGGCAAACATTCCGGTTGGTGCGCAGATTCATAATATTGAGCTGTATCCGGGCAAGGGTGGTCAGCTGGTTCGTTCCGCTGGTAACGCTGCTCAGCTTATGGCAAAAGAAGGCAAATATGCAACCTTAAGACTTCCTTCTGGCGAGATGAGAATGGTTCCGATCGTATGCCGCGCAACCATCGGTGTTGTAGGTAACGGCGAGCACAATCTGATCAACCTCGGTAAGGCTGGTAGAAAACGTCATATGGGTATCCGTCCTACAGTTCGCGGTTCCGTTATGAACCCGAATGACCATCCGCACGGTGGTGGTGAAGGTAAGACTGGTATCGGTCGTCCGGGTCCTTCTACTCCGTGGGGCAAGCCTGCTCTGGGTCTGAAGACCAGAAAGAAAAACAAGCAGTCTAATAAGCTGATTGTAAGAAGACGCGACGGCAAGACCATTAAATAATTCAAGGAGGATACAAAACCTATGGCACGTTCATTAAAAAAAGGACCATTTGCAGATGCACACTTACTGAAAAAAGTTGATGCAATGAACGCAGCAGGACAGCATCAGGTAATCAAGACCTGGTCCCGCCGTTCTACAATCTTCCCGCAGATGGTTGGACATACAATCGCAGTTCACGACGGCAGAAAGCATGTTCCGGTATATGTTACCGAGGATATGGTTGGCCACAAACTGGGTGAGTTCGTAGCTACCAGAACTTACAGAGGACATGGAAAAGACGAGAAGAAATCCAAGCGATAATCGTCAGGATTGAAAGGAGGTTAATTAGCAATGGCTAAAGGACATAGAAGTCAGATTAAGAGAGAGAGAAATGCCCAGAAGGACACCAGACCGAGCGCAAAGTTATCTTACGCACGTGTTTCCGTTCAGAAGGCTTGCTTCGTATTAGATGCCATCAGAGGCAAAGATGTACAGACCGCACTTGGTATTGTAACTTACAACCCAAGATATGCTTCTTCTTTAATTAAAAAATTACTGGAATCTGCAATTGCTAATGCAGAGAACAACAACAACATGGATCCGGCTAAACTTTACGTGGAGGAGTGCTTCGCTAACAAGGGACCGACCATGAAGAGAGTAAAACCGAGAGCACAGGGCAGAGCTTACAGAATCGAGAAGAGAATGAGCCACATCACTGTTGTGCTGAATGAGAGATAAGAGGAGGCAATTATGGGACAGAAAGTTAATCCGCACGGCTTAAGAGTCGGTGTTATTAAAGACTGGGATTCCAAGTGGTATGCAGAAGGCAACTTCGCTGATTGCCTGGTAGAGGATTACAACATCCGTAAATTCCTCAAGAAAAAACTGTATAGCGCTGGTGTTTCCAAAATCGAGATCGAGAGAGCATCTGCATCCGACAGAGTAAAAATCATCATCTTCACCGCTAAACCGGGCGTAGTAATCGGTAAAGGCGGCGCAGAGATCGAGAAGCTCAGAGCTGAGGTTCAGAAGCTGACCGACAAAAAAGTATTTATCGACATTAAAGAAATCAAGAGACCGGACCGCGATGCTCAGTTAGTAGCTGAGAACATTGCACAGCAGCTGGAAAACCGTGTTTCCTTCCGTCGTGCTATGAAGTCTACCATGGGTCGTTCCATGAAGGCTGGCGTTAAGGGAATCAAGACCGCTGTTGGCGGACGTCTTGGCGGTGCTGATATCGCTCGTACCGAGTTCTACAGCGAGGGCACCATTCCGTTACAGACATTAAGAGCAGATATTGACTATGGTTTCGCTGAGGCAGATACCACCTACGGCAAGCTTGGCGTTAAGGTTTGGATCTACAAAGGCGAGGTACTTCCTACTAGAGGAAACAAGGAAGGGAGCGATAAATAATGTTAATGCCTAAGAGAGTAAAGCGCCGCAAACAGTTCCGTGGAACTATGACCGGTAAGGCTTTAAGAGGAAATAAAATTAACTACGGTGAGTTCGGTCTGGTGGCTACTGAGCCGTGCTGGATCAAGTCCAATCAGATCGAGGCAGCCCGTGTTGCCATGACCCGTTACATCAAACGTGGTGGTAAAGTCTGGATCAAGATTTTCCCGGACAAACCTGTAACTGCTAAGCCGGCTGAGACTCGAATGGGTTCCGGTAAAGGCGCTCTGGAGTACTGGGTAGCAGTTGTTAAACCGGGCAGAGTAATGTTCGAGATCGCTGGCGTTCCGGAGGAAACCGCGCGTGAGGCATTACGTCTTGCTATGCACAAGTTACCATGCAAATGTAAGATTGCTGCTAAAGCAGATTTAGAAGGCGGTGATAACAGTGAAAACTAATAAATTCGTAGAAGGCTTAAAGGCAAAATCAGCGGCTGAGTTACAGGAAGAATTAGTAGCTGCAAAGAAAGAACTTTTCAACTTAAGATTCCAGAATGCAACCAACCAGTTAGATAATACCAGCAGAATCAAAGAGGTTCGCAAGAATATCGCTAGAATTCAGACTGTTATTACAGAGAAATCTAAACTGGCTTAAGGTTTGAAAGGAGAACATGACCGTGGAAAGAAATTTAAGAAAAACCCGCGTAGGTAAAGTCGTAAGCGACAAGATGGACAAGACCATCGTTGTAGCAATCGAGGACCACATCAAACATCCTTTATACGGCAAGATCGTAAAAAAGACCGTTAAGTTAAAAGCTCATGACGAGAACAACGAGTGCGGCAAGGGTGATACCGTTAAAGTTATGGAAACCAGACCGCTGTCCAAGGACAAGAGATGGAGACTGGTTGAGATTATCGAGAAGGCTAAATAAGTTATCCAGGAAGGAGTATCAGGCATGATTCAGCAGGAAACCAGACTGAAGGTTGCTGATAACACCGGCGCAAAAGAGTTACTTTGCATCCGTGTTATGGGTGGCTCTACAAGAAGATATGCTAACATTGGTGATGTAATCGTCGCTTCCGTTAAAGATGCAACACCAGGCGGCGTTGTAAAGAAAGGCGATGTTGTGAAGGCCGTTGTAGTTCGTTCCGTTAAGGGCGCACGCAGAAAAGACGGTTCTTATATCAAGTTCGATGAGAACGCAGCAGTTATTATCAAAGATGACAAGACCCCAAGAGGAACCCGTATCTTTGGACCGGTAGCAAGAGAATTACGTGAGAAACAGTTCATGAAGATCGTATCTCTGGCTCCGGAAGTACTGTAAGGAGGTATTGGCTGTGCAGAAAATTAAAAAAGACGACCTGGTAAAGGTTATCGCAGGTAAAGATAAAGACAAAACCGGTAAAGTCCTGAGCGTTAAGGGCGGTAAAGTTCTGGTTGAGGGCTGCAACATGGTTACCAAGCACTCCAAACCGAACGCTGCTAACCCGCAGGGCGGCATCGTAAATCAGGAAGCAGCTATGGATATTTCCAACGTTATGCTGGTTGTTGATGGCAAAGCTACCCGTGTTGGCTTTGAAGTAAAAGATGGTAAGAAAGTCCGCGTTGCAAAGGCAACCGGTAAAGTTATCGACTAATTGCAGAGAGGAGGAACAGAGAGTTGGCTAGATTAAAAGAACAGTATCAGAGCGAGATGGTTGACGCACTGATTAAGAAATTTGGTTACAAGAACATCATGGAAGTCCCGAAGCTTGATAAGATCGTTATCAACATGGGCGTTGGTGAGGCAAAAGACAATGCTAAGGTTCTGGATTCTGCAGTTAGAGATTTAGAGCTGATCACCGGACAGAAGGCAGTTACCACCAAGGCTAAAAAGTCCGTTGCAAACTTCAAAATCAGAGAAGGTATGCCGATCGGTTGTAAGGTTACCCTTCGTGGTGAGAAGATGTACGAGTTCGTTGATCGTCTGATCAACCTGGCTCTGCCGCGTGTACGTGACTTCCGCGGTGTTAACCCGAACGCATTTGATGGCAGAGGTAACTACGCTCTGGGTATCAAAGAGCAGTTGATCTTCCCTGAGATTGAATACGATAAAGTTGACAAGGTAAGAGGTATGGATATCATCTTCGTTACCACTGCCAAGACTGATGAAGAAGCTCGTGAACTTTTGACATTATTCAATATGCCATTTGCAAAATAACAGGAGGAAAGATCCATGGCTAAGACTTCAATGAAGATTAAGCAGCAGCGTCCGGCGAAGTTCTCCACCAGAGAGTACAATCGTTGCAGAATCTGTGGACGTCCGCATGCATATTTAAGAAAATACGGTATCTGCCGTATCTGCTTCCGTGAGCTGGCATATAAGGGCCAGATCCCGGGCGTAAAGAAGGCAAGCTGGTAGGCCGAAAGCAACTTAGCGAGTCCGAGCCGCAAGGCGACGGACAAGCTTAGTGCGAGGCCCATCGCGAACCTTAGCAAGTGCAAGCCGCAAGGCGCCGCACGCGCTTAGTTGAGCGATGCTGCTGACTGTGAGAAATTACAGTTCAAGCAAATCAGCAGATGTCCCTCCCGAAACTTATGAGCCCCTGCGGCTTCGTAAGTTTCGAAGGAGTGAGGTCCAACAAAAAGGAAACCAACTAACAATATTAAGGAGGAATTATCCATCATGACTATGAGTGATCCGATCGCAGATATGCTTACAAGAATCCGTAACGCAAACACTGCTAAACATGACACTGTTGACGTACCGTCTTCCAAGATGAAGCTTGCTATTGCAGACATCCTGGTAAAAGAGGGTTACATTCAGAAATACGATATCGTTGAGGACGGCGCATTCAAGACTATCCACATCACCTTAAAGTATGGTGCAGATAAGAATGAGAAGATCATCAGCGGCATCAAGAGAATTTCCAAACCGGGTCTGCGTGTATACGCAAACAAAGAGGATCTCCCGAGAGTACTTGGCGGTCTGGGAATCGCAATCATTTCTACCAACCAGGGCGTTATCACCGATAAGGAAGCACGTCGTCTGGGCGTAGGCGGAGAGGTATTAGCATTCGTTTGGTAATTCGTTGCCGCGAAGCTACTTCTATATATTATGTAACTGAAAACAGAAAACGCACAGAGCGTTTTCCGAAAATTTAAGTAGGAGGTAAATGGCATGTCACGTATCGGAAGAATGCCAATCGCAATCCCGGCAGGCGTAACTGTAACGATTGCAGAGAATAATAAAGTGACTGTAAAAGGTCCTAAGGGAACCCTTGAGAGAGAGTTACCGGTAGAGATGGACATCAAGGAAGAAGATGGACATATTGTTGTAACCAGACCGAATGACTTAAAGAAGATGAAATCTTTACACGGTCTGACCAGAACCCTGATCAATAACATGGTGGTTGGTGTTACCGCTGGCTACGAGAAAGTTCTGGAAGTAAACGGTGTAGGTTACAGAGCATCTAAGCAGGGCAAGAAATTAACCCTTAACCTGGGCTATTCCCATCCGGTAGAGATGGAAGATCCGGAAGGTCTTGAGACTGTTCTGGACGGTCAGAATAAGATCACGGTTAAAGGTATCGATAAAGAGAAAGTTGGCCAGTACGCTGCAGAGATCAGAGACAAGAGAAGACCTGAGCCGTATAAGGGCAAGGGTATCAAGTATGCTGATGAGACTATCAGACGTAAAGTTGGTAAGACTGGTAAGAAATAATTAAGGAGAGTACAAAGATGGTTAGTAAGAAATCAAGAAGCGAAATTCGCGTTAAAAAGCATACCAGATTACGTAATCGCTTTGCAGGTACTGCAGAGAGACCGCGTCTGGCTGTTTTCAGAAGTAATAATCATATGTATGCTCAGATTATTGACGACTCAGTCGGCAATACTCTGGTAGCAGCATCCACCAATGAGAAGGCAGTTAAGGCTGAGCTTGAGCACACCAATGACACTGCAGCAGCAACTTATGTTGGAACTCTGATCGCTAAGAGAGCTCTGGAGAAGGGTATCGAGGAAGTCGTTTTCGATAGAGGCGGTTTCATTTACCAGGGTAAGATCCAGGCACTCGCAGACGCAGCTCGTGAAGCTGGTCTGAAATTCTAGTAGAGAGGAGAACGGCATGAAGCGTACAATTATTGACCCAAGTCAGTTTGAATTAAATGACAACGTAGTAGCAATCAAGCGTGTATCCAAAACCGTAAAAGGTGGACGTACCATGAGATTCTCTGCTCTGGTAGTAGTAGGTGATGGCAATGGTCACGTAGGTGCAGGTCTTGGTAAGGCTGGTGAGGTTCCGGAGGCAATCCGCAAAGGAAGAGAAGCAGCTATGAAGAACCTGGTAGAGATTCCGGTTGACGAGAACAAGAGTATCCCGCACGACCACATCTGCAAGTTCGGCAGCTCTTCTGTACTGTTAAAGAAGGCTCCGGAAGGTACTGGTATCATCGCTGGTGGTCCGGCTCGTTCCGTACTGGAGCTTGCTGGTATCAAGAACATCCGTGCTAAGTCTTTAGGCTCCAACAACAAGACCAACGTTGTTCTTGCAGTGATCAACGGTCTGACTCAGCTTAAGACTCCGGAAGAGTATGCAAGACTTCGCGGCAAATCTGTTGAAGAGATCTTAGGCTAAGGAGGGTAATGAAATGGCAGAGAAGTTAAAAGTAACGTTAGTCAAATCCCCGATCGGTGCTATCCCGAAGCAGAAAGCTACCGTAGAGGCTCTGGGCCTGAAGAAAGTCAACAAGACTGTTGAACTTCCGGATAACGAGGCTGTCAGAGGTATGATCTGGCACGTAAAGCATTTAGTTAAGGTAGAAGAAATCTAATTATAGAAGTAAGGAGGTGCAGTGCAATGGATTTATCCAATTTACAGCCTGCTGTTGGTTCTAAACATAGTGATAATTTCAGAAGAGGACGCGGTCACGCTTCCGGAAACGGCAAAACTGCTGGTAAGGGCCACAAGGGTCAGAAAGCACGTTCTGGCGCACCGAGACCTGGTTTCGAGGGTGGTCAGATGCCGTTATACAGACGTCTCCCGAAGAGAGGCTTCAAGAATCGTAACACCAAAGTTATCGTTGGTATCAATGTAAGCGCTTTAGAGTGCTTCGAGAACGATGCAGTTGTTACTGTTGAGACTCTTCTTGAGAGCGGAATCGTTAAGAATCCGAGAGATGGCGTCAAGATCCTGGGTAACGGAGAACTGACCAAAAAGCTGACCGTAAAGGCAGATGCATTCAGTGAGGGTGCGAAGGCTAAAATTGAAGCTTTAGGTGGAACCTGCGAGGTGATCTAATATGTTAAAGACACTCCGAAATGCATGGAAGATCAAGGAGATCAGAACAAAACTGATCTTCACCTTCCTCATGCTGGTGGTCATCCGTTTTGGATCTGAACTGCCGATTCCTGGAGTTAAGACGGACTTTTTCGCGAATTTCTTCGCGAATCAGTCCACTGATGCATTTGGATTTTTCAATGCGATGACAGGTGGATCTTTCTCCTCCATGTCTCTTTTCGCATTGAGCATCACCCCGTACATTACATCTTCTATCATCATGCAGCTGCTCACGATCGCAATTCCGAAACTGGAAGAGATGCAGCGTGACGGCGAGGATGGCCGTAAGAAGATCGCAGAGTACACCCGTTACTTAACGGTTGCACTTGCACTGATCGAGTCCATCGGTATGGCAGTCGGTTTCGGCGGCCAGGGACTTCTGATCAATTACAATGTATGGAGCGTGGTTATTGCAGTCGCTACCATGACTGCAGGAAGCGCATTCCTGATGTGGATCGGTGAGCGTATTACTGAGAAGGGCGTGGGCAATGGTATTTCCATCGTCCTGCTGTTCAATATCGTATCTTCTCTCCCACAGGATGTGAACACCCTGTACACCAGATTCTTAAGCAACAGCAAGAATATCGGATCAACTGTGCTGATCGTGCTCATCATGCTTGCGGTTACCGCAGCCATGGTTGTGTTCGTAATCATCCTTCAGGATGGTGAGCGCAGAATCCCGGTCCAGTATTCCAAAAAGATGGTTGGCAGAAAGTTAGTGGGCGGCCAGGCTTCCCACATTCCGTTAAAGGTGAACACCGCAGGTGTCATCCCGGTAATCTTTGCTTCCTCCATCATGTCCTTCCCGATTGTGATCGCACAGTTTTTCCATCCGGATTACACCACCATCGGCGGTAAAATCCTGATGGTCCTGAACTCATCTTACTGGTTCAGACCGGAGATGCCGGCATATTCTGTGGGACTGGTGATTTACCTTGTATTGATCGTGCTTTTCGCATATTTCTATACATCCATCACCTTCAATCCGCTGGAAGTGGCAAACAATATGAAGAAGTCCGGCGGTTTCATCCCGGGTGTCCGCCCAGGTAAACCGACTTCCGAATATCTTGACAAGATCTTAAATTACATCGTATTCATCGGTGCAGTTGGCCTGATCATTGTCAGCGTTATCCCGATCATCATTTCCGGAGTATTCACGGTAAGCCGTCTGTCCTTCATGGGTACCTCCCTGATCATTATCGTCAGTGTTATCCTGGAGACCATCAAGGCTATTGAATCCCAGATGATCGTTAGAAATTACAAAGGCTTTTTAAATGATTAAGCGTTCGTAAGAGAAAGCTGCTGCCCATATGCGTGCAGCAGCTTCTTTTGTATAACAGGAAATTGCGTCCTGTCATAGAGGGACGCCCTGCGAGGAGGATTAACCAGATGAAGATCATCATGTTAGGTGCTCCGGGCGCCGGCAAAGGCACCCAGGCAAAGAAGATTGCAGCGAAATATGGTATTCCGCATATCTCTACCGGAGATATTTTCCGTGCAAATATCAAGGGCGGTACAGAGCTGGGTATGAAGGCGAAGTCTTACATGGATCAGGGACAGCTTGTTCCGGATGATGTTACCATCGGCATGCTGTTAGACCGTATTGCAGAGGCTGACTGCGAGAACGGATATGTGCTGGACGGTTTCCCGAGAACCATTCCGCAGGCAGAGAGCCTGACAGAAGCACTTGACAAGCTGGGACAGAAGATGGATTTCGCAATTGATGTTGATGTACCGGATGAGTCCATTATCAACCGTATGTCAGGCAGAAGAGCATGCCTCTCCTGCGGAGCTACCTACCACATCGTTTACAATCCGACCAGAGTAGAAGGTGTCTGTGACGCATGCGGCCAGAAGCTGGTACTGCGTGACGATGACAAGCCAGAGACAGTTAAGAAACGTCTGACGGTATATCATGACCAGACCCAGCCGCTGATCGAGTATTATAAGAAGGCTGGAATCCTGAAGTCTGTAGACGGAACACAGGATTTGAACAAAGTATTTGAGGACATCGAAGCTGTCCTGGAGGCGTAATATGTCAGTAACGATCAAATCCGCAAGAGAGATTGAACTGATGCGGGAGGCCGGAAGAATTCTGGCAAAGGTTCATGAGGAACTGGGAAAGGCGATTCATCCGGGCATGTCCACACTGGACATTGACCGACTGGGCGAGAAGCTGATCCGTGAGTTCGGATGTGTGCCTTCCTTTAAGAACTACAATGGCTATCCTGCGTCCATCTGTGTATCAGTGAATGATGAAGTGGTACACGGTATCCCGAACAAGCACCATATTATCAGGGAAGGCGATATCGTCAGCTTGGATGCGGGTGTTATCTACAAAGGATATCATTCTGATGCAGCCAGAACCCATGCGGTTGGCATCATCAGTCCGGAAGCGCAGAAGCTTATCGATGTTACCAGACAATCTTTCTTTGAGGGGATTAAGTTCGCGAAAGCTGGCAATCATCTCAATGATATCTCTTCCGCAATCCAGGCTTATGCAGAAAGCTTCGGATACGGTGTTGTCCGCGATCTGGTGGGCCACGGTATTGGAACCCATCTGCATGAGGAGCCGGAGGTGCCGAACTTTGCACAGAAGCGCAAGGGCATCAAACTGGTTCCTGGAATGACACTGGCCGTTGAGCCTATGATCAACATCGGAACCCCGAATGTAGTCTGGATGGATGATGACTGGACGGTGGTCACAAAAGACCACAGTCTGTCTGCTCACTATGAGAACACCATCCTCATTACGGAGGGTGAGCCGGAGATCTTATCTCTGTAAAGGCGGTGTGCGATGAAAATGGAGCTGTACTGTCCGGTGAGATCTCTCGCCGGACATGACAAAAACCAGTATTTTATCATAGTATCCGATGAAGGGGAATACATTACCATGGCAAATGGAACCACCCGCAAGGTGGATGACCCGAAGCGGAAAAACAAGAAACATATTCAGGCAGGGAAGACGCCGCTTTTTGCGGCGCTTCCCACTGATGAAGAAATCCGAAGCGAGCTTAAAACCTGGGTGGAAAGCCACGGTTATATGTAGGAGGAATTGATTACATGTCTAAAGCAGATGTTATTGAAATTGAGGGAACTGTTGTTGAGAAGCTGCCGAACGCAATGTTCCAGGTAGAGTTAGAGAACGGCCATCAGGTACTGGCTCATATCAGCGGCAAGCTGCGTATGAACTACATCCGTATCCTGCCGGGTGACAAGGTTACCCTTGAGATGTCTCCGTATGATTTAAGCAAGGGCAGAATCATCTGGAGAGATAAATAAGGTTATAGAAGCATTCGCTTTTATAAATAAAAAATAGGGAAAAATATTTTGAAAAACACTTGCATAAAAGAAACCATAATGTTATAATATCATGGCGACTTTGTTGAGATGCTGGGCGAAGTTTGTCTAAAATTAGTCCGGCTGTACCAATATATCTGGACAGATATATGCAACTGTAGAAAGGAGAATTGCCGTGAAGGTGAGATCATCAGTAAAACCGATTTGCGAAAAGTGCAAAATCATCAAACGCAAAGGCAGTATCAGAGTAATCTGTGAAAATCCTAAGCACAAACAGAGACAAGGTTAAAAACAAAAAGTTATAGGAGGTTACGACGCAAATGGCTCGTATTTCAGGTGTTGATTTACCAAGAGAAAAACGTGTTGAAATCGGTCTGACTTACATCTACGGAATCGGTAGAACAAGTGCAAACCGTATCCTTGCTGAGGCTGGCGTTAATCCTGACACCCGTGTTAAGGATCTGACCGATGACGAAGTGAAGAAGCTGGCAGCTGTTATTGCTGACACTCAGACTGTTGAGGGTGATCTTCGCAGAGAGATCGCTATGAACATCAAGAGACTGCAGGAGATTGGCTGCTATCGCGGAATCCGTCATAGAAAAGGTCTCCCGGTTCGTGGTCAGAAGACCAAAACCAATGCAAGAACCCGCAAAGGTCCTCGTAAGACTGTTGCAAACAAGAAGAAATAAGTAATTCGTAACATTATGTAGAATCACGTTGCATGTTTTAAAAACAGGAAACAGGATTCGGAAATTCAAGAAAGTAGGTTAGTTTAAAATGGCTAAAAAAGTGTCCACTGCAAAAAAAGTGACAAAAAAGCGCGTAAAGAAAAACGTTGAACGCGGACAGGCACATATCCAGTCTTCTTTTAACAACACCATCGTTACCTTAACCGATGCACAGGGTAACGCGTTGTCTTGGGCAAGTGCCGGTGGTCTGGGATTTAGAGGTTCAAGGAAATCTACTCCATATGCAGCTCAGATGGCTGCAGAAACTGCCGCTAAAGCAGCTTTAGTACATGGTTTAAAATCTGTAGACGTTATGGTTAAAGGACCTGGTTCAGGCCGTGAGGCAGCAATTCGTGCGCTTTCCGCATGCGGTATTGAAGTAACTAGCATTAAGGACGTAACTCCGGTTCCACATAACGGATGTCGCCCGCCAAAACGTAGAAGAGTCTAATTAGGAGGTACTAAAAGTGGCAGTAGATAGAGTTCCTGTTCTTAAAAGATGCAGATCTCTTGGTTTAGATCCGATCTATTTAGGAATTGATAAAAAATCAAACAGAGAATTAAAAAGAGCTAACAGAAAAGTAAGTGAGTATGGTCTCCAGTTACGTGAGAAGCAGAAAGCAAAATTCATCTATGGCGTATTAGAGAAACCGTTCCGTAACTACTACACCAAGGCTGAGAAGATGGAAGGCCAGACTGGTGAGAACATGATGATCCTTCTGGAGCGCAGACTGGACAACGTTGTATTCCGTATGGGATTCGGCCGCACCAGACGCGAGACCAGACAGATGGTAGATCACAAGCACATCCTCGTAAACGGCAAATGTGTAAACATTCCGTCCTACCTGGTAAAAGCTGGTGACGTAATCGAAGTAAAAGAGAAAGCTAAATCTTCTCAGAGATACAAAGATGCTCTTGAGGTAACTGCAGGACGTCTGGTTCCGGCTTGGCTGGATGTTGACCAGGAGAATCTGCGCGGTACCGTAAAAGAGCTTCCGTCCAGAGATGAGATTGATGTTCCGGTAAACGAGATGCTTATCGTCGAGTTGTACTCCAAATAATTAAGAGTACCAATTTCCCTCGATAGAAGAACCCAAAAGGAGGGGCTAGAGTCGTGTTCGATTTTGAGAAACCAAACATTGAGATTGTTGAGATTTCTGATGATAAGAAATATGGCAAGTTTGTAGTTGAACCACTTGAGAGAGGCTATGGCACAACGCTGGGTAACTCCCTGAGAAGAATCATGCTTTCTTCTCTGCCGGGTGCAGCTGTCAGCCAGGTGAAAATCGACGGCGTTTTACATGAGTTCAGTTCTATTCCAGGTGTTAAGGAAGATGTAACTGAGATCATTATGAACATCAAGAGCTTATCTATTAAGAACAACAGTGATAGCAACGAAGTAAAGACCGCTTACATCGAGTTCGAGGGTGAGGGTGTTATTACTGCAGCTGATATCCAGGCTGACCCGGACATTGAGATCATGAATCCGGATCAGGTGATCGCACACTTAAGCGGCGGCACAGACAGCAAGTTCTATATGGAGCTTACTATCACCAAGGGCCGCGGATACGTGAGCGCAGACAAGAATAAGAGTGAGGATATGCCGGTTGGTGTGATTGCGGTGGATTCCATCTACACACCGGTTGAGCGTGTCAACATGTCCATTCAGAATACCCGTGTTGGACAGGTTACCGATTACGATAAACTGACCTTAGACGTGTATACCAATGGAACCTTAGCTCCAGATGAGGCTGTAAGTCTCGCAGCGAAAGTTCTGAGCGAGCACTTAAATCTCTTTATCGATCTTTCTGAGAATGCCAAGACCGCTGAGATCATGGTTGAGAAAGAGGACAATGAGAAAGAGAAAGTTCTCGAGATGAACATCGATGAACTGGAACTGTCTGTTCGTTCCTACAACTGCTTAAAGAGAGCCGGAATCAACACTGTGGAGGAACTGTGCAACAGAACTCCGGAGGATATGATGAAGGTTCGTAACCTTGGCAGAAAGTCCCTTGAGGAAGTTCTGGCGAAGTTAAAAGAATTAGGTCTTCAGCTGAACCCGAGTGAGGAATAAAGCGAAGCTTGATTCAACAATATGAAACTTTTAAGTGGCGGCTCCGTAAGTCCATCAGGCAGAGAGCCGCTACATTATGAAAATTGGAAGCTGTGGTCCGGTAAGACCAAAGGGCACGGGACTGCACTCCACACTATATGGAGGAAAATAAAATGGCAGGTTATAGAAAGCTTGGAAGAACTTCCAGCCAGAGAAAAGCAATGATCCGCAGCCAGGTAACTGCACTGCTGTATCATGGAAGCATCAAAACTACTGAGGCCAGAGCAAAAGAGATCCGCAAAGTTGCTGAGGGTCTGATCGCACTGGCTGTAAAAGAGAAAGACAACTTCGAGACCGTTACTGTTACCGCTAAGGTTGCTAAGAAGGACGCTGAGGGTAAGAGAGTCAAAGAAGTAGTAAACGGCAAGAAAGTTACCGTTTATGATGAAGTTCAGAAGGAAATCAAAAAAGATAAGCCGTCCAGACTTCATGCTCGTCGTCAGATGCTCAAAGTTCTCTACGATGTAACTGAGGTTCCGACCGCAGCTGCAGGCAAGAAGAAAAACACCAAATCCGTAGATATCCCGGCAAAACTCTTCGACGAGGTTGCTCCGAAGTACGTTTCCCGCAACGGTGGTTACACCCGTATCGTTAAGATCGGCCAGCGTAAGGGCGACGGCGCTATGGAAGTACTGTTAGAGCTTGTTTAATCTTATAATCATATAATTTTATGAGCTTATGGCTCCCGAAGATTTGTTCTTCGGGAGCTTTTTTCATGCTTTTAAAAACTTAATAATTTGTTCAAAATATTTAGGTTTGTGGCAATATTGTGGAAAATCAGTAAGAAATACGTAAGTTGACTGGACATCTTCTTTCACTTATAATGAAATTACAAAAGAAAACAATATTTATTTAGAAAATATGAGAGTGAGGGATGAGTATGACAAAGAGAAGGTTTGCAGTATGGGGACTGATCCTGGCTCTGTGTACAGGCACAGCAGGTATGACAACAGCCTATGCGGCTGACAAAACAATTTCCAGTGTAAAGCTGCAGATTTACACAGACCTGGAGGTTGGAGATAGGATTGGAGATGCTTCCATTGATATTGACAGTACCACTGCACCGGGCGGCGGTATTGCCATCTCCGGATCTACTGACCGTTACCAGATCAAAGAGGCAGACTGGACAACATCTTCTTCTAAAGAAATTAGTGTGGGATATCAGCCGGAACTGAAAATCCGCCTGGAAGTGACTGATTCAGATTATGCGTTTAAGGGAACCTACCGTTCCAGCAACGTAACTGTCAAGGGCGCTGAGTTTGTCAGTGCCAGCAAGAGCAGCGGGGATTTGGTTATCAAGGCAAAGCTGAAACCGATCAAAGGTACCTTTGAGGCACCGGAGGATGCATATTGGAAGGACAATGCCAAGGGAACCGCAAAGTGGGAAGAACCGGATAATGGCGGGACCGGTCAGTATGAGGTAGAGCTGCGAAAGGGCTCTTCCAAGATCCACACGGTAGAGACTACCGGCAAAACATATAACTTCTATCCATACATGACTCAGGCAGGCACCTATAAGTTCCGCGTGCGCACCATCGCCAAGACATCCAAACAGGATGATTACGGCAAGAGCAGTGAGTGGGTAGAGTCCGACGAGATCTATCTGGCAAAGGAAGATGTATCAGATGGCAGTGGCCGCAATGACAGCGGCACCTCCGGTAATACGAACGCAGGCTGGCGCAAGTACGGCAACACCTGGTATTACTACTATCCGGACGGCAGCTATGTGAAGAATGGCTGGGCAGAAGTAGGCGGGCGCTGGTATCTGTTTGACGCAAGCGGAAGAATGCTGACCGGCTGGCAGGTACGCAACGGTCAGATGTATTACCTGGATGGAAGCGGAGCTATGATAACAGGCTGGCTTTCCTGGAATGGCCGCTGGTGCTACATGAATGAGACCAAGGATCAGTACTATGGCTGTCTGGTATGCGGCCATTGGATGAACCGCGATGGCAAGACCTATTATCTGGACGGTGTTGGTTACATGGTTGAAGGCTGGTATCAGGTAGATGGCAACTGGTATTATTTCTATCCGGGACAGGGCAACAAGGCAGTGAATACTACCATCGATACCTTTTATGTGAATCAGCAGGGGATCTGGGTACACTAAAACAGGATAGGACTGCCGGAAAAAGGAGCATTAAAAACTCCTTTTTCCGGCAGTTCCTTTTCATTTGTGAAACTTGTATAAATTGGAACGGAAAATATGTGGAAAACAGAAAAAAACAGAAAATGGATTGCACGCTGATAATATCAGTGATATATTAAGCTTAGCATTAAGAAAGAAAAGGAGTAATGATATGACGAAAAAAGAGCGTGTAATTGCAGCAATCGAGCAGCGAGAGATCGACGGTGTTCCGTCCAGCTTTTCTCTTCATTTTCCGGCAGACAAGAAGCAGGGAGAGGCATGTGTGAAGGCACATCTGGATTTCTTTCGGGATACAGATGCGGATATCTGTAAGATCATGAATGAGAATCTGGTACCGGTATTCGGAACCATCCATACTCCGGACGATTATGACCGTCTGATTCCTGTTATGACCATGGAAGACGAGTTCATGAAAAAGCAGATGGAACTGACCAGGCAGATCCTGGCGGGCTGTGATAAGGATGTATTTACCATGGGTACTCTCCATGGCATCTGTGCATCCGGCATTCATCCGATTGAGCAGGCTGGCATCAATTATTATGCAGCAAGACAGATGCAGGTTGATTTCCTCAGATGGGATGAGAAGAAGATGCTTTCTGCTATGCAGCGCATTACCGATGTGCTGTGCCTGTTGGCAAAGGCTTACATCGAGGCTGGTCTGGATTCTGTTTATTATGCATCCCTTGGCGGCGAATATGAGTTCTTTACGGACGAAGAGTTCGCAAAGTGGATCAAACCGTTTGATATCCAGGTTATGAAGGCTATCAAAGAGGCAGGCGGATACTGCTTCCTGCACATCTGTAAGGATCACCTGAATATGGAGCGCTACAGAGATTATGCTCCGTATGCAGATGTTGTGAACTGGGGCGTATTTGAGGCACCGTTTGATCTGGAAAAAGGAAAAGAGCTCTTCCAGGGCAAGACCATTATGGGTGGCCTGCCGAACCGTCACGGAGTTCTGGTTGATGGAACCAAAGAAGAGGTTGAGGCTGAGGTAAAGAAAGTGATTCGTGAGTACGGAAGAAAAGGCCTGATCCTTGGCGCAGACTGTACATTGGCAACAGAACAGGATCTGGATAAGGTAAAGGCCGCAGTGCTTGCTGCGAGAAATAGTTGACAAAATCCTATTTACCTATATAATAAGTATGTAAGAGAAGAACCCACACAGGTGTGAGCATTCATGACTCTGTGTGGGTTCTTTTTTGTATCATCTCAGGCAAAAAGTTTTACAAGCTCCTTCAGCATTTCGGTGATAGCTTCCATGGACTGAATGGATACAAATTCATGGCGTCCGTGGCCATTCTGACCTCCGGTACAGATGTTGGGACATGGGAGTCCCTGATAAGAAAGACGCGCGCCATCTGTGCCGCCGCGGATCGGAGTGACGATCGGGGTGATACCGCAGTGCTCCATGGCAGTCATGACATTGGAGATAAGCTTCTCGTGGCCTTTGACCTGCTCATACATGTTTCGGTAGCTTTCAGTGATGGTGATCTCTGCAGTGCCGGCACCATATTTTTTGTTGATGAAATCGACTGCCTCCTGCATGATCTGCTGACGATGCCGGAACAGTGCCTCGTCATGGTCGCGGATCAGGTAGTTCATGACGGTGGTTTCGGTTCGTCCCTGAATCTTGTCCAGATGATAGAAGCCTTCCCGGTTCTCTGTGCATGCCGGAGTTTCATATGCCGGAAGCAGTGCCTGATATTCCATGGCGATCTGAATGGCATTTTTCAGGATTCCTTTGGCATAGCCGGTATGGGCAGTGACTCCGTGAATCGTAACAACTGCAGAAGCGGCATTGAAGTTTTCATAGGAAAACTCACCGATCAGGCCGCCGTCGATGGTATAGCCATAGGCAGCGCCGACCTCTTCGAGGTTTACGTGGTCTGGTCCGCGGCCGATTTCTTCATCCGGAGTGAACAGGATGGAAACCGGCGGATGCGGATAATCCGGATTCTGCATCAGAAATTCTGCCAGAGTCATGATCTCTGCCACGCCGGCTTTGTCGTCTGCACCAAGCAGGGTAGTGCCATCGGTGACGATCAGATCCTGGCCAACGAATGTTTTCAGATTCGGAAATACGGAAACAGCGGTGACAATGTGCTTCTCTTCGTTGAGGACGATGTCATTTCCGTCATAATTGCGGATGATGCGTGGTTTGATATTGTCACCGGACATGTCCATGGCAGTGTCCATATGCGCAATGAGTGCCAGACAGGCGCCGGTGCAGCCCTTTGCAGCCGGAATATGGCCGTATACATAGCCGTTTTCATCGGTGTGGGCGTCAGTAATACCGAGAGCTTTCAGCTCATCTGCCAGCCGGGCAGCCAGAACCAGCTGTCCTTTGGTGGAAGGTACGGTGGAGCTGGTAATGTCAGACTGGGTGCCGTGCTTTACATAATTTAAAAATCTTTCACTTACATTCATGATTGATTTCCTCCTTGTCAAAATACATTTATCATGTTTCGGAAGGTTCGTCAAGATTGGCCCTGGCAAAATGGAAAGATTGGTAGATGTGTATAGAAAAAAATAAGAAAATAGTCGAATTCAACAAAAAACATGTTTTTAAAACCTTTACTATTGACAAATTAGATATTGGTGATATTATCAGTAATATAACAATGATATTCTTGAGACTCGGAAACAGGTTTTGGGAATGATCAGGAAAATACGGAGGTCGATAGACGCATGCTAAAATATACCATCAAGCGGTTATTAGTAGCAATTCCAACATTTTTCGGAATTACAGTCCTGGTGTATTTAATTTCATTGCTTGCACCGGGCAGTCCACTGGAAATGCTGATGGCGGATCCAATGGCAACAAAGGAAAGTATGGAGGCCTTAAAAGAGCAGATGGGTCTCAATGACCCAGCCATCATTCAGTATTTCCGCTGGCTGGTATCCATGCTTCACGGAAATCTGGGAATCTCATACCGGAACAGCCTGCCGGTTCTCGGACAGGTTCTGGAAAAACTGGGACCGACTCTGATTCTCACCCTTTCCTCTACAGCATTATCTGTGCTGATCGCGGTACCGCTTGGTATCATGTCAGCATACAAGCCTTACTCCGCATGGGATTATATTTCTTCCGGACTGGCTTTTGTAGGTGCTTCTACCCCGACCTTCTTTACAGGTCTGGTTATGATCTACATATTTGCGGTAAGGCTGGGTGTCCTTCCTATGGGCGGTATGTATGACGCAGGTATCCATACCGCGGCATCGGCGGCGCATCATTTGATTCTACCCTGTCTGGTATTAACTATTTTTAATATCGGAAGCATTCTCCGCCAGACACGAGGAAGCATGATGGAAGTCTTCAATGAGGATTACATCCGCACTGCCCGTGCAAAGGGCCTGATTGAGCCGAGAGTCGTGATCGTTCACGGTTTGCGAAACTCCTTGATTCCGGTTGTTACCGTATTGAGTACCATGATCCCGTTCATGTTCGGCGGCGCGGTCGTGGCAGAGCAGGTATTCAGCTGGCCGGGACTTGGCAGCCTGATGGTCCAGTCCATCAACGCCAGAGATTACCCGATGATCATGGGAATCACCGTTGTGATTGCTGCAGCAGTCCTGATTGGCAACGTCCTGACGGATATTGCTTACAGCTTACTGGATCCAAAGATAAGAGAGAGCCGTTAGGAGGAGAGAAATGTCCACAAAAACAGTTGAAAAAAAAGATTCATACTATCGTGACGTGCTCCGGAAGTTTACAGCGCACAAGCTGGCCATGATCGGTGTTGCGATCATTTTGCTGGAAGTGATCCTGGTCATTGTGCTTCCTATGATCATGAAGCTGGATCCGTATACGTCAGATATTCTCGCGTTCAGCGCAAAGCCGGGAGCGGGACACATTTTAGGAACCGATGATACCGGCCGTGACGTATTTGCACGACTGGTTTACGGAGGCCGGATCTCCCTTCTGGTGGGACTGCTTTCCGCGATCATCAGTCTTTGCATCGGTGTACCGCTGGGTCTGATCGCCGGTTACTATAAAGGTATCTGGGAAACCATCGTTATGAGAACCGCAGATATCTTCATGTCCTTCCCGTCCATGATTCTGATCCTGGTGCTGGTATCCGTTATCGGACCTTCTGTATGGACGGTTACCCTGGTCATCGGTATTCTGGGCTGGACCGATTTCGCAAAACTGATCTATGGCAATGTGCTGTCGGTCAGAGAAAAAGAGTATGTGGAATCTGCCAAGGCAGTCGGAACCAAAGATATCCCGCTGCTGATCAAATACGTGATCCCGAACGCATTTGCTCCGATCCTGATCAACTTTACATTCCGTACAGCGCAGGCGATCATTCAGGAGTCTGCACTGAGCTTTTTGGGTATGGGTGTTCAGCCGCCGGAAGCATCCTGGGGAAATATCCTCTACGCGGCACAGTCCATCACCGTACTTTCCTCAAGACCGTGGCTGTGGGTACCGCCGGGAATCTTACTGGTGCTCACCGTATCCAGTATTAACTTCATAGGAGATGGAATCCGGGATGCCCTGGATGCCAAAACCAAAATAAAAAAGAAATAAATAAAAGGAGGAATATTATGAAGAGAAACATGTTAAAAGTGGTTGCTGCATCTCTGGCCGGAGCAATGCTCCTTACCGCATGCGGCGGTGGATCCAGCAGCTCAACCCAGACAACCGCGGCTGCAGGTAATTCTGCGGAAACCAGCGCGGCAGCAGAGGCAGGAAGCACAGGCGGCGAGAAGGTCATTACCATGGCACAGACCGGTGACTGGGATACGTTCATGCCGATGAACACCACCAATTCAGGCGCGGATAACGTAATCGAGCTGATGTTTGACCGTCTGATGGTCATCAACACCGATGGTACCTTTGAGCCGCGTCTGGCAGAGAGCTGGGAGACCAATGAGGCTCAGGATAAGATCACGTATCATCTGAACGAGAATGCCAAATGGCAGGACGGTGAGCCGGTAACCGCAGAGGATGTTGTATACTCCGCACAGGTTGCTTCCTCTTCCGAGTTCAACTATCTGCGCAGAATCCGTATGCAGTATTTTGCAGGAACCGATGAGACCGGATGTGAGACCGGCACCGACAGCATCGAGGTAGCAGCACTGGATGATCATACCGTAGAGTTTACCTTAAAGGCCCCGATGGATCCGTCTATCATCTACGCACTGGTTAACCGTGACTTCTTTATTATGCCGAAGCATCTGCTGGATAGCATTTCTGACGCAGATCTGGTAAACGATGCATTCTGGCAGAAACCGATTGGCTCCGGCCCATGTATCTTCGACAGCATGGAGTCTGGCGTATCCATTGAGTTCAAGGCAAACAAAGACTACTATCTTGGCGCTCCGGATTTTGACCGTCTGGTATTCAAGAAGGTACAGTCCTCTAACCTGTTATCCGGCTTAATGAGCGGCGACATCGACGTTCTGTCCGGCAACAGCCAGATCCCGTTAGCAGACTGGGAAGCAGCTAAGAATACACAGGGTATCGTTACGAAATCTGTACCGACCTTTGCATATCAGTACATGGCAATGAACACCGCCAGAGATTATCTGACCGAGGATGTCCGTCACGCAATCAGCCTTGCAATCAACCGTCAGGTTATCGTTGACCAGCTGCTGCAGGGTGAGGCACGTATCGCAATCGGACCTCTGGCTGAGGATCATCCGTACTTTGATGAGAAGCTGCTGCCGATTGAGTATGATCCGGAGAAAGCAAAATCCATGCTGGAGGCTGCTGGCTGGGACAGCAACCGTGAGCTGCAGGTACTGGTATCTACCGGTAACGAAGTTCGTGAGAAATCTGCGATCCTGATTCAGCAGGATTTACAGAAGATCGGCATCAAGACCAAGATCCAGACCTTAGACTTCCCGACCCTGCTTACCAACGCAAGAAACGGTGACTACGATCTGTGCTTCATCGGTTCCGCAGGTTCCGTTGATCCGTCTGAGTCTGTACCGAACGTAACTGCTGGTTACATGAACAACTTTGCACAGTTATCTGATCCGACCCTGGGCCAGATCGGTGAGTCCGGTGCAAAGGAAATCACGTTTGAGGCACGTAAGAAGATCTACGATCAGTATCAGGAAGAGTTATTCAAACAGATGCCGATGGCATTCCTGTATCACACCAACGATCTGTTTGCATATAACGAGAAGCTTGAGAATGTACGCGAAGGTGCAATCGATTACAACATTAACAAGAATGTATGGGAATGGAAAGTAAATAAATAAGCATCTGTTAAATACCATACGAAAAGCGAGGTATTGGAATGTCAGAGAATTTAATTGAAGTAAAAAAACTCGTTACTCAGTTTTCAGGTAAGAATGGAACCGTGACAGCGGTAGACGGAGTATCCTTTCATGTAAAGAGAGGAGAAACACTTGGAATCGTGGGTGAATCCGGGTGTGGAAAATCCGTTACAAGTATGTCGATCCTGCGGCTGATTCCCAAGCAGACAGGAAAAATCGCATCTGGAGAGATTCTGTTCGAAGGCCGCGATCTGGCAAAGCTGTCAGAAAAGGAGATGCGTCAGATCCGTGGAAATGAGATAGCGATGATCTTCCAGGATTCCATGACAGGCTTAAACCCGGTTATGACGATCGGTAAGCAGCTGGTAGAAACCATTACCGCGCACAGTAAGATGGATAAAAAAGAGGCTTGGGCGAGAGCTGAGGAGATGCTGACGAAAGTCGGCATCCCTTCCCCGGCTCAGCGCCTGAAAGAGTTTCCGCACCAGTTATCCGGCGGTATGCGTCAGCGTGTCATGATTGCCATGGCACTGTCCTGCAATGCATCACTGTTCATTGCAGATGAGCCGACGACAGCCCTTGACGTGACGATCCAGGCCCAGATCCTTGAATTGATGAGGGAGCTGAAGGAAAAGGAGAATAAGTCCCTGATGCTGATCACCCATGATATGGGAGTTGTGGCAGAGATGGCAGATGACGTCATGGTCATGTATGCAGGAAAAGAGATGGAATACGGAGACGTAAGAAGTATTTTCAAAGATCCGCTCCATCCGTATACCCGCGGTCTGTTAAAGTCCATTCCACGTCTGGACCAGAGTTCCGATGATCCGCTGTTCAACATTCCGGGATCAGTTCCGGATTTGTCCGAGATGCCGAAGGGATGCCGTTTCTGCACCAGATGTCCGGAAGCAGACAAACGATGCAGGGAGCAGGAGCCGGGGCTTTACGATGTAAATGGAAGACAGGTACGCTGCTGGAAGTACGCACCGGAAGGAGGTCAGGATGATGTCAGAGGATAAGAAGGTATTACTGGAAGTTCAAAAAGTAAAAAAAGAATTCGTAACATCAAAGAGCCTGACTGGAAAGCCGTTAAAGATTGTCCATGCAGTGGATTCTGTAGATCTGACCATCTATGAAGGCGAGACCATCGGCGTTGTAGGTGAGTCCGGGTGCGGCAAGTCCACACTGGGCCGCTGTATCCTCCAGCTGATCAGACCGACGGCTGGAAATGTGTTGTACCGTGGTGAGGATATCACCAAACTGAACAAGGAGCAGATGCGCCAGATGCGGCGCAAGATGCAGCTGATCTTCCAGGATCCGTACGCATCCCTGAATCCGCGTATGACCGTTCTCGAGCTGATCATGGCCCCGCTTGAGGCCTTCGGGATCGGAACCATGGAAGAGAGAGTTCAGAGAGTCAAAGAGATCATGGAACTGGTGGGCATGCCGGAAAATATGATGAACCGCTACCCGCACGAGTTCTCCGGCGGACAGAGACAGAGAATCGTCATCGCGCGTGCTCTGGTCTTAAATCCGGAATTTGTTGTCTGTGATGAGCCGGTATCTGCACTGGATGTATCAGTCCGTGCGCAGGTACTGAATCTGATTCAGGAATTAAAGAAGAAAAAGCATTTAACCTATATGTTTATTTCCCACGATCTGAGCGTTGTAAAGTACATTTCCGACCGCATTGCCGTGATGTACCTGGGCCGGATCGTAGAGATCGCAGAGAAAAATGAGCTTTATAACAATCCACAGCATCCGTACACGAAAGCACTGCTTTCCGCAATCCCGATTCCGGATGTGGATAATAAAATGAAACGGGAAATTCTGACAGGGGATGTTCCGAGTCCTCTGAATCCGCCGTCTGGCTGCTATTTCCACACCAGATGCAAGTACGCTACAGAACGATGCAAGACCGAGTGTCCTGCATTACATGATGTAGGTAACGGACATATGGTAGCATGTCATCTAACTTAAAGGAGGGGCGCAGAATGTACAAACCAGACGAAGCTTTAAAGCAGAGCATCGATCAGTGGATCGAGGCGAATCAGAATGATTTTGTAAGGAACCTGGCGAAACTGGTTGCGATACCGAGTATATCGGTAGAGAACGATGGGCCATGGCCATTTGGAGAAGAATGTAAGAACGTACTGGATAAAGCAGCAGAGATTGCCGGAGAATATGGATTTACGGTAGTAAATCATGAATATCATTGCGGCAGCTGTGTGGTACCGGGTACCGGCGAGCATCCGAAGCGAATCGGAATGTTTGCTCACCTGGATGTTGTTCCGCTTGGAGACGGATGGCAGTATCCGCCGCTGGGCTGCACCTTAAAGGACGGTTTTCTGATCGGACGCGGTGTAGGGGATAACAAGGGTCCGGCCATCTGTGCGCTTTATGCACTACGCTTTTTAAAAGAACATAAAATAGAATTAAAAAATGATGTCATGATTTATTTTGGATTGTCGGAAGAAACAGGTATGAAGGATATCGAGTATTTCTGCAAGACGCAGCAGATTCCGGATCTGTGCCTGGTTACCGATACCAATTTCCCGATCTGCTATGGAGAAAAAGGTCTGCTGCGCGCAGAACTGAACCTCCGGACAGACGGAAATCTGATCGATTTTCATGCCGGAAGCGTTGTGAACGTAATTCCCTCCAAGGCAGAAGTGCTGCTTTCCGATGTATCCCTGGAAGAGGTAAAACGTCAGCTTGGAGATCAGGAAGCACTTACGGCAGAGGCAGATGGTCCGCATGTGCGGATCACGGCAACCGGAATTTCCAGACATGCAGCATTCCCGGAGGGAGCTGTGAACGCGGTTCAGGTTCTGGCAGCAGCATTATCCGGCACCACCCTGCTTCAGGGAAGCTGCGCCGATGCAGTGAAAGGCCTGGCAGAGCTGACTTCTGACTTTTACGGTGCAGGAGCAGATATCTCCTTTGAGGATGAAGCGTCCGGAAAGCTTACCGCTGTCGGAAGCGTTGTCCGCATGGAAGCCGGAAATATGAAGGTTCTTTTTGATGTCCGCTATCCGGTTACGGCAGATGGTGAGGAGGTCAGTCGCCGCTTCGGAGCATGCAGTGAGAAGAAAGGCTTCTCGTTCAGGGTGACGGAGCTTTCCAGACCGGCTTACCAGCCGATCGACCGGCCGTACATTCCGCTGTTATGCGATATCTGCGACGATGTCCTTGGAAAGCATTATGAGCCTTATACCATGGGAGGCGGAACCTATTCCCGCAAGCTTCCGGTAGCAGTCGGTTTTGGACCGGGCGTACCGGACGCAGTCAATCCGTTTGAGAGCGGTCATGGACAGGGACACCAGCCGGATGAATGTGTTCCGCTGAAGATGTTGCTAAATGGCCTGAAAACATATATAATTGCGTTGTTGGAGCTTGATAAAATGATGTAGGGAAGGGCAAAAAAACGGTATGAGTGGAAAGCCATCTTTGAAGGCCGAGATTTATGAAGCTGTTTTGAGTGATATTATCCAGGGAATTTACAAACAGAACGAAATTATTACGGAGAAGCAGCTTATTGCAAAGTATGGAGTGAGCAAATCTCCGATTCGGGATGCCCTGATCGAACTTTGTAAAGAGGGAGTTCTGATCAGCCATCCGCGCTACGGCTACGAGGTGGTACGGATCAATGAGAAGGAGATCCGCGATGTCGTGGATTTCCGGATTTTGATTGAAACCGGTTGCTTCCGGGTTTGTGCGCCGACGTTTACCCCGGAAGATATTGCGGAACTGAAGGAGTTCACCATGAAGGAATGCTGCTGGAATGGGACAGATGAGCTTCCGGCATTGAAGCACTGGGAAAACAACATGAAGTTCCATCTGAAGCTCATTTCCTACAGCGGCAACGATTACTGTTACCATATGTTGGAGAGCAGTACCGGAGTTCTGACCCGTGCCTATGCACAGCGTTTCTGGGATCAGCGGGATAACCGGTCCTGGAATGTGGATGTCGAAGGCCATCTTTGCATTATCCGGTGCATGGAGGAAGGCAGATTTGACCAGGCAGAACAGGCCTTAAAAAAGGATATTGCGTCCTTTCTGGATATCATCTGTCCGAATTACGCGAGGACTTTTAATCTGTAGTAAATGGAGAAAAGGGAGAGGCTGTCATGAAATGGAAACGTACCAGATTCCATTTTGCGGCAGCCTCTTTTGTCAGTCATCTTTTCTCTTTTTCTTTTGGAAAAGAAGGCGTATAATGAAAGACAGTATTTGAAAGAAAGAATGGAGGAGACAGAGAATGGGGAACGGATTGTCTGACAGAAAGGCAGATACACAGGAGCTGATGCAGATTCGGCAGGAGGCTTATGAGGCAGCCTCCCAGCTTCTTGCGGCAGCGCATCCGAAGAAAGGAAGCATTCTGGTGGTGGGATGTTCTACCAGCGAAGTTGCCGGTGAGCGGATCGGAAGCTTTTCCAGTCCGGAACTGGGACAGGCGCTTTTTGACGGCGTATATCAGGCAGCTAAGGAAGCGGAGGTATTTCTGGCCGCCCAGTGCTGTGAGCATCTGAACCGGGCACTGATCCTGGAAGAGGAAGCGGCAGAACGTTATGGCTATGAGCAGGTCAATGTGGTTCCGCAGCCGAAGGCCGGCGGTTCCTTTGCGACAGCTGCATATCACAGCTTTGCGCATCCGGCAGCAGTGGAGCATATCCGGGCAGCAGCCGGAATGGATATCGGCGACACCCTGATCGGCATGCATTTAAAAGAAGTGGCGGTTCCGGTACGGATTGAGCGGCGTCAGATCGGAGCAGCCCGGGTGATCTGTGCCAGAACAAGACTGAAGTTTACCGGCGGAGCAAGAGCCGTATACGACGAGAGTCTGTTATAAGAGGAATTGCATCTATCGCAGATCAATGTGGATAACAGATGGATTTTTTCTTGACGCTGTGTATAATTTCGCTTAAAATGAAACAACGACAATGTATACAGAGATACACAGGAAAGGAAGCATTTGTTTATGGGTATCATAAAAGCTTCAAAATTAATATATGATTATATCCGCCGGGATGAAGATGACCATGTAGAAGAAGTAAAGCGTGCGATCGATGATCTGACCCTGGACATTAACCAGGGAGATTTTGTGGCTATTCTGGGGCACAACGGCTCCGGAAAGTCTACCTTTGCCAAGCAGGTGAACGGCATTCTACTTCCGACAGACGGTACTGTCTGGATCTCCGGTATGAATACAGCGGACGATGCTCATATCTGGGATATCCGAAAGACTGCAGGCATGGTATTCCAGAACCCGGATAACCAGATCATTGGCAACATTGTGGAAGAGGATGTGGGATTTGGACCGGAGAATCTGGGAGTGCCGACTGATGAGATCTGGCGCCGGGTAGACCAGAGCCTGGAAGCAGTCGGCATGACTGCGTACCGTTTGAAATCGCCAAACAAACTGTCCGGCGGTCAGAAGCAGCGTGTGGCTATTGCCGGTGTCATGGCTATGCGTCCGCAGTGCATCATCCTGGATGAGCCGACTGCCATGCTGGATCCGAATGGTCGCAGGGAAGTCATCGCGACCCTTCATGAGCTGAACCGTCAGGAGAAGATCACGGTTCTTCTGATTACCCATTATATGGAAGAAGTCATTGATGCGGACCGTGTCATTGTCATGGATGACGGAAAGCTAGTGATGGACGGAACACCGCGGGAAATCTTTTCCAGGGTGAAGGAGCTGAAGGAATATCGTCTGGATGTTCCGCAGGTGACGGAGCTTGCCTATGAGCTGAAGCAGGCAGGCGTAAACCTTCCGGATGGAATCCTGACGATGGATGAGCTGATGGAGAAGCTTCTTCCCATTCTCCACGAAAAATTTCCAGAGGTAAAATAAAAGGAGGCATATATGTCGATCAGGGCAGAACATTTGAATCATATATATGGTGAAGGAACAGCCTTTGAGCAGTATGCCTTAAAGGATGTCAGCTTTGAGATCGAAGATGGACAGTTTATCGGGCTGATCGGTCATACCGGATCCGGAAAGTCCACGCTGATCCAGCATCTGAACGGGCTTTTGCGTGCCAGCAGCGGCGCAATCTATTATAATGGAGAAAATATCTACCAGGATGGCTATGACATGAAGGCCCTGCGCAGTAAGGTAGGGCTGGTATTCCAGTATCCGGAGCATCAGCTGTTTGAGGTGGATGTCTTTTCGGACGTATGCTTTGGTCCGAAGAATCAGGGCCTCTCAAAAGAAGAAGTAGAGGCCCGGGCCAGAGAAGCATTGATCCAGGTTGGACTTGATGAAAAACTCTGGCAGCAGTCACCGTTTGAATTATCCGGCGGTCAGAAGCGGAGAGTTGCCATTGCCGGGGTGCTGGCCATGCATCCGGAGGTACTGATCCTGGATGAGCCGACTGCAGGTCTGGACCCGAAGGGCCGTGATGAGATCCTGGATGAAATTTCCGCATTGCACCGGGACCATCATATGACCATTGTGCTGGTATCTCACAGCATGGAGGATATTGCCCGCTATGCGGACCGGATCATGGTGATGAACCATGGTGAAAAGATATTTGACGCGCCGCCGAAGGAAGTGTTCCGCCATTACAGGGAGCTGGAGGCCATGGGACTGGCCGCCCCTCAGATCACTTACATTGTACATGGCTTAAAGGAGCATGGCGTGCCGATCGCAGACGATATTACCACAGTGACAGAGGCAAGGGATGCGATCCTGCATCTGCTCGGGAAGGATGAAAGACCATGATTCGCGATATTACATTAGGACAATATTATCCGGTGGATTCTGTGCTGCATCGCATGGATCCGAGGACGAAGCTGTTTGGAACGCTGGTGTTCATTGTTTCTCTGTTTTTTGCAAACAGCATTGCCTGCTATGTGGCGGCCACCCTGTTTCTGGTCACAGCCATCCGCATGTCAAAGGTACCGTTTTCTTTCATGGTGCGAGGCTTAAAGGCAATTTTATTTTTACTTCTGATCAGTGTGAGCTTTAACCTGTTTCTGACGCCGGGAACACCGGTCGTTCAGTTTGGTATCTTTAAGATTACCCAGGAGGGCATCCGCACCGCAGGCTTTATGGCCCTGCGACTGATCTATCTGGTGATCGGTTCCTCAGTCATGACGCTGACGACTACGCCGAATGAACTGACAGATGGCCTGGAAAAGAGCCTGGGTTTCTTAAATAAGGTTGGAGTACCGGTGCATGAGGTATCCATGATGATGTCCATCGCACTGCGGTTCATCCCGATTCTGGTAGAAGAGACCGACAAGATCATGAAGGCACAGATGGCGAGAGGCGCTGATTTTGAGAGCGGCAACCTGATCCAGAAGGCAAAGAGCATGGTGCCGCTTCTGGTGCCGCTGTTTATCTCTGCGTTCCGCCGCGCAACGGACCTTGCCATGGCTATGGAGGCACGCTGCTACCATGGCGGCGAGGGCCGTACCAAGATGAAACCGCTCAAATATGCCAAGCGTGATCGGGTGGGATATCTGGTGTATGTGATCTACCTGATGATCGTGATCCTGCTTCGTGCGTAGGATGATAAAATAAAATGTAACTGTAAATTGCTTCCTGTCATGATGGCCGGGAAGCAATTTTTGACTTGCGCATCCGGCAGGAGAATTTGCCAGGGCAGAATCTCTTATATCATGAAAGCTCAGGCCGGAATGCTTTGGGAGGATAACATTGATGAAACGAGTAAGAATGGTGGTAGCCTATGACGGAACTGCCTATCGCGGCTGGCAGCTTCAGCCAAACGGCATCACCATAGAGCAAGTGCTGAACCGGGAACTGACTGCTCTTTTAAAAGAACCAATTTCTGTCATCGGCGCAAGCCGTACGGATTCCGGCGTACATGCCCGTGGGAATGTGGCGGTTTTTGACACGGAAAACCGCATGCCGGCAGATAAGATCTGTTTTGCTTTAAACCAGCGTCTGCCGGAGGATATCCGGGTGCAGAGTTCGGAAGAGGTTCCGGCGGACTGGCATCCCAGAAAGGCTAACTGTACCAAAACCTACGAATATAAGGTGCTGAACCGGAAAATTTCCATGCCATTGGAGCGTCTGTATGCCCATTTCTGCTATTTTAACCTGGATCTTGATAAAATGAGAGAGGCAGCAGCGTATCTGGTGGGAGAGCATGATTTTAAGAGCTTCTGCACTGTGCGGACCCAGGCAGAGGAAACCGTGCGGACCATCTACAGTCTTGATATTACAAAACAGGATGACATGATCACCATCCGCATAAGCGGAAGCGGTTTTCTCTATAATATGGTGCGCATCATTGCAGGGACCCTGCTGGAGGTTGGAATGGGGGCTTATCCACCGGAACACGTGGAAGAAATTCTGGATGCCAGGGACCGCCAGGCAGCAGGACGCACGGCACCGGCCAGAGGCCTGACCCTGGTCAGCATGGAGTATCAGCAGGAATTGCCTGACTGGCATCACCGGGAGAACAAATACTGGGAATATGACATTCTGCAGTCTCATATCAAACAGGACAAGGCAGCGTATTTTGCGATCTCGCGCTGCGCGGATGAGGAACTGGATGGAATCCTGCGGCGAAATATCCACCATGCATTCCAGAACGGAGCAGACCGGGTATATGTGACAGATCTGGAAAGAGGCAAGGACCGCCTGGTTCCGGGGCAGATACACGGGCGTTATGTCCTGAGGGAGATGACGGAAACAGCAGAGATGTGCCTGACCGACGAAGAACGGAAAAAACTGATTCGGACAAGCTGCCGGTGGGTAACTGCGCTTCCGGCTGTGGATAACTCTCCGGAAAAATAAAAAAACGGTGGAAAACCACTCAAAAAGGCGTAAAATCAAGGAAAAAGCGCTTGACACAAAGAATCGCTTATTATATAATATACAACTGTGACGTTAGGTGGAAATGCTTAGGCCAAAGCCCCGGAATAGGCATTTTACTATACATTTCAAAACAATTGCGGTGATGAACCGTTAGAATCAGATAGTTTAACAGGAGGTTAACCAATGAAGAGTTTTATGGCTAGTCCAGCGACGATTGAGAGAAAATGGTATGTAGTAGATGCTGCCGGATGTACTTTAGGACGTTTGGCTTCAGAAGTAGCAAAAGTATTAAGAGGAAAAAATAAACCGATCTACACCCCGCACATCGACTGTGGCGATTATGTGATCGTTGTTAATGCAGATCAGATCAAAGTAACCGGTAAAAAGTTAGATCAGAAGATCTACTATCATCATTCCGATTACGTAGGTGGTATGAAAGAGACCACTCTGCGTGAAATGATGGCTAAGAAGCCGGAGCGCGTTATTGAGCTGGCAGTTAAGGGAATGCTTCCGAAAGGACCTTTAGGAAGAAGCATGATGACCAAGCTTCATGTATATGCAGGACCGGATCATGAGCAGGCAGCTCAGAAGCCGGAAGCTCTGGAAATCAAATTCTAAGGAAAGGTACTGAAAGGAGGAAGTTATCATGGCAAATAAATATTACGGAACAGGTAGAAGAAAAAAATCTATCGCAAGAGTATATCTGGTACCGGGTACCGGTAAAATCACCATCAACAAGAGAGACATCGACGAGTATCTTGGTCTTGAGACCTTAAAGGTAGTTGTTCGTCAGCCGTTAGTAGCAACTGAGACCGTTGACAAGTTCGACGTTCTGGTTAACGTTCGCGGCGGCGGTTTCACCGGCCAGGCTGGTGCAATCCGTCACGGTATCTCCAGAGCACTGCTTCAGGCAGACGCTGAGTTCAGACCGGTTCTGAAGAAAGCAGGCTTCCTGACCAGAGATCCGCGTATGAAAGAGAGAAAGAAGTACGGTCTCAAGGCAGCTCGTCGCGCTCCGCAGTTCAGCAAGCGATAATCGACTGCTCAGGCTATATCAAAATGGTTCAAAAAGCCCGGAAAATCAAGGTTTTCCGGGCTTTTGCTATATCTAAACGGGCTGATATGGTTTGACCAAATTTGGCAAAACGAGAGCCGATTTCACCCAATTTTTAGTGGTTAAATATAGGACAACCGGCAAAAATGGGGTCAAAAAACGGCCTTAGTGGTTAAAAAATAGGACAACCAGAGAGCAATTTCGGGGGTATTTTTGAGGGTGATTTGGTACTCTCAGACACCGGATTTTTCGCTGGAGGGTTTGGCATAATCTGACCAAATCTGAACAATTAAATACGATTCTAATGCAGGCACTCAGTAACAAATAACTGGGTGCTTTTTTGTTTCAGAGATTCCGGCATTAGAAAGGGCCGTCACTTTATGATTTTGAAGTGGCGGCTTTTTCTATTTCCAGAAACAACAGCAACAATTAGAAATGAGGTGAAGTCATGAACACACAAATCATCGCCATCGCCAACCAGAAAGGCGGCGTTGGCAAAACAACAACCTGTGCGAACTTGGGAATAGGTCTGGCACAGGCCGGAAAGAAAGTGCTTCTGATCGACGGGGACCCACAAGGAAGTCTGACAATCAGCTTG